>CAXBQM010000049.1:0-8983 GCA_963978235.1 uncultured bacterium
ATTAATGAGAAGACCGCAACAACGCTAAGGATTACTTTGTTTTTCTTCATGTAGTGATTTCCCTTTCGAAAGGAGGACCTAGCCCCATATCGACTCGAATGTCGAAGGCTGATGAGGTAGACCCCGTGGCCGAAAAATATTGTGAGCCAGCGCATATGTCACCTTTTTTTACGCACGATTTATAACGCTTAGATAACGGTTGACCCCAATGGGGGTCGAAATTTCGAGAGAATTGGCTAGCGAGCGAATTTTTGAGGAGGAGACCATGGCGCACGTTCTCGGCATCGATTCCTCAACGCAATCCGTAAAAGTACTTCTCTGTGAAAGTCAGTCCGGAGAAGTTCTTGCCAGCGCATCAGCACCACATCCACATGGCACTGAAGTCGATCCACGCCATTGGTGGAAAGCACTTAACGATGCGCTATCAGATAAGAATATTTCCGAAAGTGCGGAGCAAGATCAGATTGCGTCGCTATCAATTGCCGGCCAACAACATGGCTTAGTTCTGCTCGATGAAGGTGGCGAAATTATTCGCCCGGCGCTGCTATGGAACGATGTACGTTCTGCCTCACAAGCAGAAGTTATTAATCAAGAGTTTAGTGACATCGCAATGCGTACTGGTTCGTCCTTAGTCGCTTCGTTCACGGCAAGTAAGTTGCGATGGGTTTACGAGAATGAACCAAAAAATGCTCAACGGGTTGCCGCGGTATGTTTGCCGCACGATTGGTTGACCTGGAAATTAAGTGGCTCAAAGAAGATAGAAGACATTACAACTGATCGAAGTGATGCATCAGGCACTGGCTACTTTAATGCTCGCCTTAATTCTTATGACCAAGAGATTGTTAATTTCTGTCTTGGTCGAAACGATATTTACCTGCCAAAAATCGTAGAAAAAAATCAAACTGCTGGAACCTTTGGCAGTTCAAAACTTGCAGCGGGTGCGGGGGATAATGCCGCAGCCGCATTTGGTCTCAATCTTGCTCCTGGTGATGTTGTCATCTCATTAGGAACCAGTGGCACAGCATTTTCCGTTGCCACAGAGCAAACTCATGATGCATCGGGCATGGTCGCTGGTTTTGCAGATCTGACTGGCAACTATTTGCCGTTAGTCTGCACATTAAATGCAGCGCGCGTTTTAGATGCTGCAACAAAATTATTAAATGTCTCGCATGAAAAATTAGGAGAATTAGCGCTGCAATCAACGCCAGGTGCTAATGGCTTGACGCTCATTCCTTATTTCGAAGGGGAACGCACTCCTAATTTGCCGAACGCACGTGGCTTACTTGCCGGTTTAACGTTGGAAAATAACGTTCCAGCAGATATTGCCCGTGCATATATTGAAGGGATGCTCTGTGGCATGGTCGATGCGGCGCATCGTCTTAAACCAGGTGCAACTGCGCCACAACGAATAATTCTTATTGGGGGAGCAGCGCGCAATTCTGCCGTGCAAGAAATTGCCGCAACTCTTTTTGATTGTGATGTACTCGTCCCACCAGTGATGGAATACGTTGCGCGCGGTGCTGCTCGCCAAGCGGCATGGACACTCAATAACGTCTCTGATCTCCCACAGTGGTCACTTGGCGATAGTCGTCTTCTACCAAATACATTTCGGCCGGAAGTTTTTGCTCGGTATCGCGAGGTAAGAGATCGTAACTATGGCACTCATTAGTGCGGGGTTACGTATCACCGGGCTGGGCGAAGATATTGGCGCGCTCGCAAGTATGCCGTGGAGTATTCCACTTGAAGAGTGGCCAGAAGATGGTTCATTAGCGGCACAACGCGGAATTTCGAGACACATCGTTCGACTGGTCCGAAGTTCAATTGATGAAAACGATATTTTTGCAGTGAAAGAAACGGTTGAGGAATTTGCAAATCGTGAATACTCCGTACTGCGAGAACTCGTGCATCGCAATGCCCCATCAGTCGGCCCAGTAGCTGTCGTTCAAGGTCGTCTCACTCAATCAGGAGAAGAACTACCGTGCGCTCTCGTTACTAAATTTCTTCCATACTCACAGCCTTATCGAGTTGTATTGAGTGGCAATGTTTCACCGACTGAGATCACTAACATGGCAAATGCACTCGCCCTTCTCTTAGTTCAACTTCATCTTCTTGGATTTTGGTGGGGCGATTGCTCACTCTCAAATACTTTATTTCGGCGCGATGCTGAGAGTTTTGCGGCATACCTCGTCGATGCCGAAACTGGTGAATTTCAATCGCAACTCAGTGATGGTCAACGTGAACATGATTTAGAGATTGCTCGATTTAATGTTGCCGCAGAACTCGAAGATCTTAAATTGGCTGGCACGCTCGATTTAGCAATCGATCCCATCCGGGCCAGCGATGGAGTTATTCGTCGCTATCGAAGACTTTGGACTGCGCTCAAAGAGCCGAAATATTTGGATCCCAACGATCGACATGCCGTGGAACGCGCCATGCGCTCGCTGCATGATCTTGGCTTTGCCGTCGAAGAAGTGGAGATCAAACTGGATGGCGATCGACATCAATTGCGATTCCGTCCGAAATTGGTGGAAGCGGGATATCACAAGCAACGCCTCTTTACTCTCACTGGAATTCAGTCGGAAGAGTTACAAGCGAAACGACTTTTAGCATCGTTAGATCGTTTCTATTCACGTATTTCCTCACCTCGACCCGTTATTGAAGATGTGGCAAAACTCTGGTTGGTCGATGTTTATCAGAAAGTAATTTCTGAAATTCCGAAAGAGTTAACGGGACGAGTAGAAGATGCACAAATTTTCCATGAAGTACTTGAACATCGCTGGTATTTGGGCGAACAAGCTGGCCGAGACTTAGGTTTGGAGTATGCAACTAAGAGTTATATGGAGACAGTATTACCGCACCGAACCGACTCCGGACCAGGTGAGGTTACGGAAATTATTTCTTAGGTTATTTTTTCGCTTCGACTAATTCAACAAGAACGCCACCGCAATCTTTAGGGTGGAGAAAATTTACTTTAGAGCCAGCAGTGCCCAATTGAGTTTCTTCGAATAAAACTCGAATCCCCAATTGTCTAGCCGCGTTACAGGCTGCAACTAAATCGGTAACCGTATAAGCAATCTGTTGAACGCCAGCGCCTTTTGTTTCGAGGAATTTAGCGATTGTTGATGAGGGATCTGATGGTGCAAGTAATTGAAGCACCGATGTCCCGATTCTTACCATCGCTTCATGGACACGTTGGCCGGTATTGGTCTCTCGATGTAAAAGTTGGGCACCGAAGTGAGTTTGGTAATACGAGATAGCAACATCAAGATCGGCGACCGCAATTCCGATGTGATCGATACCGAGAATTCCCGGAATACCCGAGAGTTCCTTACTTGTACCGTTCATATGTCGTATCGTGTCAGGTGTGAGCGTGACAGACAAACCAGAAACGCAGGACGAAGCAATAACAAGGCTTTCGGCATTGCGTGCTGATGTCATCAACGGTGATCAACGCATGATCGCAAAGGCAGCATCGCTGGTAGAAGATTTCCTCATTCCGGCAGAAAAAGTCAAAGAAATTCTTCACGTGACACAGGTGCCACCAATCATTGGAATTACTGGAAGTCCTGGCGTAGGTAAATCAACAACGACAAATGCGCTCATCAATCATTTTCGGAAAACAGATTTCGCAATCGCCATCATCGCTATTGATCCTTCATCTGCGATAACTGGAGGTGCACTCTTAGGTGATCGAATTCGATTGACACATCATTTTTCGGACAAGAAAGTTTTTATTCGATCGCTAGCAACGCGAGGCGCACTCGGCGGACTTTCATCTGCCACCGATTCAGTCGTTGCGCTTTTAGCAGCAGCGAATTTTGATCTCATTATTATTGAAACGGTCGGTGTGGGTCAGAGTGAAATAGAAGTGATGCGTCATGCCGATTCCGTTGTACTTGTACTTGCGCCAGGCATGGGTGATGGAATTCAGGCTGCGAAGGCAGGTGTGATGGAGATCGGTGATATCTATCTGATCAACAAATCTGATCGTGGTGGTGCCGATGAAGTTGCTCGAGAGGTAGAACGTTCGCTTGCACTGTCTGCCAAGGATCCGGCATGGAAACCGCCAGTAGTAATTGGTGCGATGGAGAGTGAGGCAGGAATATCCGAACTTGCGTCGGCAATCTCACAACATCTCACGCATAAAGGAAAAGCCTTACCTCGGTAGCGCATTAGAATTTCGTTATGAGTACCAATCTGCCACGAAATTTCGGTAGAGCATTTGATCTCAGCACATTAAAACAACCAGCCACCTCCGCAACTACCCCCAGCGTGGCAATGGAAGTAACTCCGGCCAACGTGATGAATGATTTCGTTGCGCATTCGAAAAGCGAACCAGTCATTCTCCTTGCGTGGAGCTCGCGAATGCCGGAATCAAAAACAGTTCTTACTCATCTCGAAGAGATTGCAGCAAGTGATAAGTCGTGGCGCTTAGGAAGTGTGAATCTAGATAAATATCCAGAATTAGCACAAGCGCTCCAAGTTCAAGCAGTTCCCTTTGCGCTAGCGCTTATCCAAGAACAAGGCGTCCCACTTTTCGACGCACCGCATCCAAAAGAACAGATTAGATTGGTAGTTTCCAAGGTTTTGGAATTGGCCGCACAAAAAGGGCTCACAGTTAAAGATGCCACGGGAACTCCACTCCCAAGCGAACCCGCCATGGAGCCGGAAGAAGAGGAAGCGGTTAAAGCGCTCGAAAAAGGAAATTATTCAGAAGCTGCTGCTGCTTATAAAAAATGGCTCGCACGTAAACCGGGCGAAACGTTGGCACAGATTGGATTAGCGCAATGCGAGTTGATGTTACGAATAGAGAACTTAGATCCTAAGAGAATTCTCGCTGACGCTGCATCGCAACACAATAATCTTGATATCCAAATCCAAGCAGCCGATATTGAGGTTGCAACCGGAGCGTATGAAAGCGCATTTAATCGCTTAATTAAGTGCGTAAGAACAATGGTTGGCGATGAGAAAAAACGAGCAAAGGATCATCTCATCGTTTTGTTTACATTGATTGATCCCACTGATCCAATTTTGATTAAAGCGCGCAGCGCTTTGGCAAGCGCGCTCTTTTGAAAAACGATACGCCGCTTCAAAAAAGTGAACGTAATAAACTAGGCGTACTTTTCTTCCTCTTAGCTCTTGGCGCTATGAGTTTGGCGCCTCGACTTCCTGATATTAAAGCGAATTTAAATATCCCCAATGGCCAATTCGGAACACTTGTTGGCTCGGGAGCATTAGGGGCGCTCGTTAGCCAGTTCTTCACCGGACATATCGTTCATCGCTTCGGTGCCCGCAAACCACTCACCGTTAGCGTCATACTCCTTTACGGAACACTGGCTTCAATGGTGCATATCCATTCGCCACTTCTTTATTTCATCGTCAATATTATTAATGGCGCATCATGGTCGATGTATCACATATCAATTAATGCACAAGGGTTACACCGACAAAAATTTAGTAAAGAACAGATCCTGCCCATGATGCATGGACTATGGACTGCCGGAGCAATTACTACAACGCTGCTCGCATTCCTCGTCGCAAACTCAGTAGGAGTTGCCCTCCATATTGATGCTATTTGTGTCATGAACTTTGTAGTGACGATGGCAATTATTTATTCGCTTCGCGATTATTTCTTGATTGGGAACGAGAGCACTTCTGATGAAGGAGCGGTCACGATTAAAGAGATGTTCTCGCAATTCCATATTAACTGGCTATTTAGCCTTGGTTTTCTCGCATCTCTCATGTTGGAAATTTCACTAGGTGATTGGTCCACAATTTTTACCAAGGAACACCTCAATGTTTCGAAATCAATTGCCGTTATTCCATATTTTTTCTTCATGTCGGCGATGGTATTTGGCAGATTAAATTACAACCGATTCCGAGCACGCTGGTCTGAACAGACCATGCTTCGATATTTTCCATTGCTCGGTGGAATTGGTTTCATCATTCCTTTTATCATCATTCAATTTACCGCCGAGAATAAATTGTTGTCATTGACCTTGATGGTTATTGGTTTTATTTGCGGTGGAGTTGGATCATCCTTCTTAGCTCCGCTTTATTTTGTTATCGTCGGACGAAATAGTAAAAAGCCTGGGGGAGTTGCAGTCGCCGAACTTGGCGCAGTTCATCAAGTATTAGGTTTCATGACTCGAATTGTTATTGCGTGGGTAGCGCAACTTTCCTCACTATCGGCAGCCTTATTTATTCCAGCCACTCTTTTAATCATCGCCTCCTTTTTCTATCGAAATGGAAGCCCGAATAAATCAGCCTGAGCCTTCAGTATTTCCTGGATCGGCAGCAGCAATATCATCGAGGCGATATTTTGATAACGCTTCACTCAACTTCTTCGTTTTCATATTTCCATCGTTAACTAATTGAGTTAAAACTCCAACAACGATTGATTCGGCATCAACTTTAAAGTGTCGACGTAACGCACCACGAGTATCAGACATACCAAAGCCATCAGTACCAAGTGACATGAAACTTTGCTTAACCCATGGAGCAATTTGATCTTGTACGGCACGCATATAGTCGCTCACCGCAAGAACTGGCCCGTTTACTTTCGACAAGACATCGGTGATGTATGCGCTCTTCTTTTTATTGGGATTCATCAAATTGTGACGATCGACGGCAAGACCATCGCGGCGAAGTTCATTCCACGATGTCACCGACCAGACATTTGCATTGACGCCCCAATCCTCTTTGAGCAGTTTTTGTGCTTTAAGGGCAGCGTTCATCGTAATTCCAGATGCCAAAATATTTGCCTGACGCTTCTTTCGACCACGCGATTCGGAGTAGAGATAAATTCCCTTGAGTAAGCCCTCAACATCTAAATTATCTGGTTCTGCGGGTTGCACATATGGTTCGTTATAGACGGTGAGATAGTAGAAAATATTCTCGCTTTTTTCGCCATACATTCGTCGAAGGCCATCTCGAATAATGTGCCCAAGTTCAAATGCATAAGCCGGGTCATACGCGACAACTGCTGGGTTTGTTGATGCGAGTAAATGGGAATGTCCATCTTCATGTTGCAAACCTTCGCCATTAAGTGTGGTGCGGCCAGCGGTCGCACCCATAACAAAGCCACGAGCCATTTGATCAGTCGCAGCCCAAAAAGCATCGCCGGTTCGTTGGAAACCAAACATTGAATAGAAAATATAAATTGGAATCATCGGCTCATCATGAGTTGAGTACGAAGTACCCACTGCAGTAAATGAAGCAGTTGAACCAGCTTCATTAATTCCTTCATGCAAAATCACACCGCTGGTGGATTCCTTATACGAGAGCATTAATTCGCGATCGACGGAGAGATATTTCTGGCCATGTGGTGAATAAATTTTCATCGTTGGGAAGAGTGAATCCATACCGAACGTTCGAGCTTCATCAGGGATGATGGGAACTATTCGCGCACCGAGCGATTCATCTTTGACCAGATCCTTCAACAATCGAACAAATGCCATCGTTGTTGCAACTTCTTGTTGTCCAGAACCTCGTGCTGTCACTTCAAATGCAGATGCTGGTGGCTGCGGTAATGGCCGTGAATTTTTACGTCGACGAGGAACTGATCCACCCAGTTCATTTCTACGATCCATCAAATACTGGTATTCAGGTGAATCTTTTCCAGGGTGGTAATACGGCGGCGTGTATTTGTCGAGCTTCTCATCGGGGATAGGAATCTCTAAACGATCGCGGAAGGCGATGATGTCTTCAAGCGTCATTTTCTTCATTTGGTGCGTTGCATTTCGGCCTTCAAAATGCGAACCAAGAGTCCATCCCTTAATTGTCTTTGCAAGAATTACCGTTGGCTTTCCATTATGAGTAGTCGCCGCCTTATACGCTGCATATAACTTTCGATAATCATGGCCACCACGTTTAAGGTTCCAGACCTGATCATCGCTCCAATTAGCTACCAACGCCGCAGTTCTTGGATCGCGACCAAAGAAGTTTTCGCGAACGAATTTTCCATCTTCCGATTTATAAGTTTGGAAATCACCGTCTGGAGTTTTATTCATCAATTCAACGAGTGCGCCTTCTCGGTCTGCTGCCAGCAGTGAATCCCACTCACGACCCCATACAACCTTGATGACATTCCAACCAGCGCCATTAAAGAGCGCTTCTAACTCTTGAATAATTTTTCCATTGCCACGAACCGGTCCATCCAATCGTTGCAAATTACAATTCACAACGAAGGTGAGATTGTCGAGTCCTTCACGCGCGGCTAGTGATAGCGCAGAAACGCTCTCTGGTTCATCCATTTCACCATCGCCGAGAAACGCCCACACTCTCTGATCGCTCGTATCTTTAATGCCACGACCATGTAAATATCGATTAAAGCGCGCTTGATAAATTGCATTAATTGGACCAAGACCCATGGAGACAGTTGGAAATTGCCAAAACTCCGGCATCAATCGCGGATGCGGATAAGAAGAAAGTCCACCACCTTGATGTGAAAGTTCTTGTCGGAATCCATCGAGTTGATGTTCACTTAATCGTCCTTCAAGAAAAGCGCGTGAATACATGCCGGGGCTCGCATGTCCCTGGAAGAAAATCTGATCGCCACCACCAGCATGATCCATTCCTCGGAAGAAGTGGTTGAAACCAACTTCATACAAAGACGCAGATGATGCAAAAGTAGAAATGTGGCCACCAACGCCGATGCCAGGTCGTTGCGCACGATGAACAAGTAACGCAGCATTCCAACGAATAAATGCGCGAATACGTCGTTCCATCGCTTCATCGCCAGGAAATTGCGGTTCTCGCTCTGGTGGAATGGTGTTGATGTAATCCGTTAAACGAAGCGCCGGAACTGCGAGAGATTTCTCGTGCGAGCGTTTGAGCAATGAGAGCATGATGTAACGAGCTCGAGTGGGGCCCGCATGTTTAATGAGGGCATCAAAGGATTGATGCCATTCTGCGGTCTCGTCCGGATTGGTATCCACGAGTTGGTCGATGATGTGATCGGCAATCCCGTCTGATTCACTCA
>CAXBQM010000050.1:0-8631 GCA_963978235.1 uncultured bacterium
GCGTCTGCCTCTCTAAAGGGCTAGGTGCTCCAATTGGCTCAGTATTAATTTCAACGAAAGCCAGAATTGCCGAGTCAAGAGTTTGGCGTAAGCGTTTTGGCGGCGGCATGCGCCAAGTTGGAATTATTGCCGCAGCAGGTCACTTTGCACTTGATCACAATATTGACCGGATTGCAGATGATCATCGCCGTGCCACTACCTTGGCTGATCGATTAACTACATTTGCGCCACATGCGATAGCTCCTGTTGATACAAACATTATTTTGATTGATCTCTCTGGTTCAACGATCGATGCTGCATCATTTGTTGCTGCTGCAAAAGAGCGATCTATCTGGGTGTCAGCGCTCGGGCCACGACTTGTTCGACTCATTACACATTTAGATATCAATGATGCTGATATTGATCGCGCTTCCGAAGTGCTCGCTTCGTTACTTCAAAAAGCCTTCGTGGCGAAGTAACCATTCTTTGGCCGCAAGGCCGTAGGCATAATTTCCCAAAGACCCACCAGTTCGAACGATTCGATGACAAGGAATAATCGGTGCGATTAAATTTCGAGCGCATGCCGTGCCAGCTGCTCGCACCGCACTAGGTGATCCTGCTTTTGCCGCAAGTTCAGCGTATGAAAGTACTTTTCCTGGTGAAATTTTCCGCATAGCTTTCCATGCTGCTTGTGAAAATTTCTGTCCTGGTTGCGAAACGGCGATGGAATTGAGTGAGGTGAGTTCACCATCAAAATAATTTTCGATTAATTCACTGATGACTGGAATGCGCTTCATGCTCGACAGTTTTAACGAGGAATCTTTTTCATCCATACCGCGTAGCATCGCTTCATAGCCACCAAAGCCAGCAGCAAGAACTAACTGTTCGCGAGCAATGACGGTGAGAGTTCCAATCGGTGTTTTATGTGAAGCTCGAAGCAGCACTAACGATCTCGCAACATTTCCGCGACGAGAAATGCTAATTCCAATGATTGGGTGTGATTCAAACGAGGATCACATGCCGTTTCATATCGGGTTGCTAGATCTTCATGTGAAATTTCTTCGCCCCCGCCAACACATTCAGTGACATCGTCACCGGTAAGTTCGATATGAACTCCGCCTGGGTGGGTACCGCATGATTTATGAACATCAAAAAATCCGCGGACTTCTTCCATGACATCATCAAACTTTCGCGTTTTATAGCCACTCGGCGCTTCATAAGTATTGCCATGCATCGGGTCACAAACCCAGAGAACTTTTGCGCCAGAGTCAGTAACCGCCTTGACTATCGAAGGCAGGATTTCCCTTATTTTTCCTGCGCCCATGCGAGTGATAAAAGTTAATCGACCTGGCTCATTTGTTGGGTTAAGTCGTGCAATGAGATCGAGCGCTTCTTGTGCAGTCGTCTTAGGACCGATTTTTACTCCAATAGGATTCTTAATCTTCGATGCGAAATCAATGTGCGCACCATTGAGTTGTCGAGTTCGCTCACCTATCCAAAGGAAATGTGCTGACACATCGTATGCATCACCAGTTCGTGAATCGATACGAGTAAGCGCTTTTTCGTACTCCAAAATTAAGGCTTCATGACTTGCGTAAAAATCTACGGTTTTAAATTTTTCCGGATCTACGCCAGCAGATGCAGTGAACGCTAACGCTCGCCCAATTTCATTTGCCATTGCTTCATAGCGAGGTCCAATCTTGGAATCTTTGATGAAACCTTTATTCCATTCATGAACTCGACGAATATCGGCAAAACCACCTTGTGTAAATGCGCGCACTAAATTAAGCGTTGCCGATGATGTGTGATAAACCTTTACCAGACGCTGTGGATCAGGTCTCCGCGCGCTTTCGGTAAATTCCAAATCATTGACAGCATCCCCGCGGTAAGCCGGAAGAACAACATTTCCACGAACTTCTGAATCGTTGCTTCGTGGTTTAGCGAATTGGCCGGCCATTCGACCAACTTTGACCACGGGCAGGCTTGCTCCATATTGGAGTACGGCTGCCATCTGCAAAATGGTTTTAATTCGATTGCGAATTGAATCTGCGGTAGCCGCGGCAAAAGTTTCTGCACAATCGCCACCTTGCAACCAGAATGCTTTACCTTCAGCCGCGTTCGCGATCATGGCTTTTAAGTTGTCACACTCGCCAGCAAATACCAAGGGCGGCAGGGTCTTTAACTCCGAGGTTGCTTTGATTAACGCAGTTGAATCTGGCCACGACGGTTGTTGCGCAGCCGGCAAGGATGAATCAAAGAGAGTTTCAATCGCCGCATTTGAATTCATGAGATAAGGGTAGAGAGTCGCTTCAGTATGGCGCGAGCCAATTATCCAAAGAAGACTTCGGCCTCCTTGAGCAGCGCTGGATCGACTGTTTTCAATTTTTCCGTCGCTGATGCGAGTGGGACTCGAACAATATTTGTGCCATGAAGCGCAACCATCTTGCCCCAGTCACCTTCATGAGCTGCTGTTATTGCGTGGAGCCCGAATCGAGTGGCAAGAACTCGATCAAATGCAGTTGGAGTTCCACCACGTTGAATGTGGCCAAGCACCGATGTCCGCGCTTCTTTTCCGGTGCGCTTTTCAATTTCCTTAGCGAGCCAATCTCCGATACCCGAAAGTTTTACGTGTCCGAACGCATCGAGGCTGCCATCTTTCGTTACTAAATCACCATCTTTAGGGAGCGCACCTTCTGCGACAACAATGATTGGTGCGTAACTTGATTTGTATCGAGATTCAACTAACTCACATACTTTGTTGATATCAAATGGAACTTCTGGAATCAAAATACACGCTGCGCCACCTGCTAAACCAGAGTGCAGAGCAATCCATCCGGCATGACGACCCATCACTTCAACAATCAAAGTTCGGTGATGTGATTCGGCGGTCGTGTGAAGTCGATCGATAGCTTCAACTGCAATATTGACGGAGGTATCAAAACCAAAAGTGTAATCAGTGTTGTTGAGGTCATTATCAATAGTTTTAGGTACGCCAATTACTTTCACGCCAAGTGCATCAAGTTTTGTCGCGACTCCAAGCGTATCTTCGCCACCGATTGCAATTAATGCGTCAATCTTCATGGCTGCAAGGTTTTCTTTAATTCGTTCTACGCCATTTTCAATTTTAAATGGATTGGTTCGTGATGAACCTAAAATTGTTCCACCGCGTGGCAATATGCCGCGAGTTGCAGCCAGATCTAATGGCATGGTTAAACCTTCAAGCGGGCCTTTCCAACCATCGCGAAAACCAACAAACTCGTAACCGTATTCCTTCACGCCTTTACGGACTACCGCGCGAATCACTGCGTTGAGGCCAGGACAATCTCCGCCACCAGTAAGAACACCAAATCGCATTATTTCTCCTACAAATTTTTTACCAGTCGACGCTGACGACCAAAGTCTACCTTGCGAGCAGGTAAGGTTCCCCGGTGAGCCGAAAATCGTGGTTTTTATTCTTGTTATCTGGCCTTTTATGGGGTGTTCCCTACTTATTTATTGCAGTCGCTGTAAAAGATTTCCATCCAAGTGTTGTGATTCTCATTCGCGTCACCATTGGCGCAGTAATTCTGACAATATTTTCATTTCGGCAAGGAACGCTTGCGCTCGCTTTTAAAAATTGGAAAATTGTTTTGTTATACGCAATCGGCGAACTCGTCATGCCGTGGTATCTCATTACTAATGCCGAAAAGGGACTTTCTTCCGGCTTAACTTCTCTGATTATCTGCACGACACCTATATGGTCATCGCTCTTTGCTGCTCGATACGGCGATAAAACCGTCTGGCAAGGTCGTCGCGTGGTTGGACTTGCAGTTGGCTTTGCCGGCGTAATTCTTTTAGTGGGGCTCGAAGCGTTTCACGATATTGGAAACACAAGTTCAATTCTTCAAGTCATTGTCGCCTCTGCCGGTTACGCATGGGCAACAAACATGATCACATATCGCATTCCACAAGTAGATGGCGTTGCGGTCAACGCGGTGGCCATGATTATGACGTCACTTCTCTATCTACCTTTTGCAATTTATTTTTGGCCCGATCAAACGCCGAGCAAAGCAGGAATTGCCAGCGTGCTCTCATTAGGTTTCTTCTGTACCGCAATCGCATTTATCGCATTCTTTATCGCGATGCGCGAAATGGGCCCAGCTCGCTCTTCGCTCGTTACGTATCTCAATACTTTGGTTGCGGTAGTGCTTGGCGTCGTCATTCTCAGTGAACCGCTCACCGTTGGAGTAATCGTCGGATTGCCGCTGGTATTACTTGGTTCATATTGGGCAAGCCGTAAAGAGCGACCCACAACGACCAGCGTTACTCAGTAATTAATCCAAATCGGCGAAGCGCCTTCGGATCTCGTTGCCAATCCGGTGTGACGCGGATATGCAATCCAAGAAAAACTTTTCCCTGCATTAACTTTTCGATTTCGGCTCGGGCCGCCATTCCAACTTTCTTTAAGCGTTCGCCTTTCTCTCCGATGATGATCGCTTTCTGGCTATCTCGTTCGACGTGAATAGTTGCGTGGATATCGAAAAATGGACGATCAGTTGGTTTGCGTTTCTCGCGCTCGCTCAATTCATCGATGACAACTGCAATCGAGTGCGGTACTTCATGAAAGACATCCGCGATAGCCGCTTCCCTGATGTATTCACTTAATAGCATCTCCGTTGATTGATCACTCGCCATGTCGTCTGGAAAGAACGCTGGACTTTCTGGCGCATATTTTGCGAAGAGCTCTAACAGGGTCGGGATTTGCTCGCCCTTCTTTGCAGCTAACGGAACTATCTCATCCCATGAAAATCCTGCTGAAACCGCTAAATCGTTGACGAGGCTTAGCTTTGTTAGTACAGAGTTCTTATCAACTGCATCAATTTTAGTTAGCAGAAGAAATTTTTTTGCGTTGCGATGACGAGCAATCTCTTGCGCTATGAATTGATCGCCAGACCCGATCTCCTCATTTGCCGGAATGCATAACGCCACAATATCTACCGACTCCATACTTTCTTGCGCGACATCATTGAGTCGCTGTCCGAGCGCGGTCTTAGGTTTATGTACGCCAGGAGTATCGACGAGCACTAACTGCAGATCCTTACGAGTAATAATTCCTCGAATTGCTGTGCGGGTGGTGTTTGGATGTCGCGAAGTAATTGCAACTTTTGATCCCACTAACGAATTAACAAGTGTGGACTTACCGACGTTAGGTCGCCCGACAATCGCTATAAACGCTGATTTATGAACCATTAAGAGAGAGCGTACCCGTTAGCGGGTTCATTAGTTCAATCGCATCTGCGGGCGACGTAACTATCTCGGCACATCTCTCTTGAATCAATCGATGGCACCCATCAGAGGTAGGTGAGGTGATGGGGCCAGGAATTGCCATCACTGTTCGATACAACGACGCAGCTTCTCGAGCGGTTCGAAGTGATCCACTTCTAAATGCCGCCTCAACAACAAGAGTTCCTTGAGATAACGCTGCAATGATTCGATTACGAGTAAGAAATCTCTCGGGTCTTGCTTTTACATCGGGCATTACTTCGGAAATCAGCGCACCACTCTCCCTAATCTGAGCAAAGAGCCGTTCATTTCCGGCGGGATAATTCACTGAAATTCCTGAAGCAAGTACCGCGATTGTGAATCCTTCGGCGGCAAGCGCGCCTTGATGTGCAGCTGTATCGATTCCATAAGCGCCACCACTGATGATGCGCCACTCTCGATCGGCAAATCCTGCTGCAAATTCACTCGCTATTCGTGCACCGTATGACGTTGGATTGCGAGTCCCCACTATGGCGACGGAAGAACTTTGCTGGAACGGAGCCGTTGTTATTAAACCAATCGGAGGCGCTACTAAATCATTAAGTGCGCGTGGCCATGATTCGTCTTCTGGTGAAAGAAAGAGCCCGCCGGCTTTCAAAATTTCCTCACTTAATTTTTCACAATCAACTGATTTCAATCGTGAAGCAATTTTTTCGGCAGAGTTTCGCTTTCCTTGATAATAATCACCAATCAATTCCTCATAGACGCGGATAACGCCTTTGCGAGATATCTCCTCGCTCCAAAATGGTGAGCCACCTTCGATTGCAGAAAATAGCGCTAATCGATAATTCATGACATGAGCTCAAGACCTTCGCGAAGTGACATTGCCAGGTGAACATCACTGAGCGTAGGAACTTCATGTGCAGCAAGATCAGCAATACTCCACGCCACTCGCAACACTTTATGAAAACCTCGAGCAGTGATGTTCTCTTTCTCTAGCTCTCCGTGAAGAAAAACCATTGCACTTCGTTCTGCTCTTAATTCCTCGCGCAACAGCGATGCTGGAATCTCTGAATTACGAGCTATTCCTAACGGAATTAACCGACTTTCACTTCGCGCACGCGCAGACATCACTCGTGTTCGAATGTCAGAACTGCTTTCACTTCTCACGTGTGATGAGAGCGATTCTCGAGTGGGAGGTAAAACCTGCAGACGAATATCAATGCGGTCTAAGAGTGGACCAGATAAGCGATGCAGGTAACGCCTCACTTGTACGGATGTGCATTGACATGCTCGCCCTCTCCCAGCAAAACGACCGCACGGGCAGGGATTTGCCGCTAATACCAAGAGAAATTGCGCTGGGAATGTGGCGCTACCAATTGCACGTGAAATGGTAACTGCGCCAGATTCCAACGGTTGGCGAAGCGAATCAAGTACACCAGTGGCGCACTCTGGTGCTTCATCAACAAAAAGTATTCCGCGATGCGCAAGTGAACAGGCGCCAGGTTTAATCACATGAGAACCACCGCCAATCATCGCTGCCCTCGATGTGGTGTGGTGCGGTGCTACAAATGGTGGTCGTCGAGTAGTAATACCGCGTTGTTGCAGATCACCAGAAAGAGAATGGATTGCGCTCACTTGAATCGATTCGTCTTCGGTGAGAGGCGGCATGATGGTTGGAAATCTCTCTGCCAACATGGTTTTCCCAGTTCCTGGTGGGCCAATCATTAAAACGTGATGCGATCCAACTGCCGCAACTTCTAACGCAAATTTCGCACTTTCTTGCCCTAATACTTCCGAAAAATCTTTAATGAATTCTTCGTGTTCTTCATCAATAGTTGCAGGCTCTTCTGGAATTTCATCACGACGTAACCAAGCGAGCAGATCACGAATAGTTCTCACCGGGACAATGTGAAGATTTTTAAGTAACCGAGTTTCATTAAAATTCTCATACGGGATCACTGCTACTTTGATCTCTGAATTTCTTAATCCGAGAAGTGCCGGAAGTACTCCTCGTGCCTGTCGAATTCGACCATCTAAAGCTAACTCCCCAAAAAAGACTGTCTGTGAAAGTCGCTCTGAAGGAATGAGGCCCTGGGCGGCAAGTAGTGCGACCGCAATGGGTAAATCAAAGTGTGAACCGGATTTAGGTAACCAGGCAGGTGAGAGCGAAACCGTAACTTTTTTATTTGGCCAACGTTCTTGGGAATTAAGTAGCGCGGAACGAATTCGATCACGGGATTCTGATAAGGCTAGATCTGGTAAACCTAAGAGCGAATACGTTGGTAGGCCATCTGAGATATCTACTTCGATATGAATCAGGTTTCCTTCAAGACCAAAGAGGCTTACTCCATAGGTGGCACCTAAGGTCATGCCACTGCTTCTCGATAGTCAATTTCAAATATGCCTCGACGAAGCAATACCGCTGCGGCATCAATTCGGTATGTACTTCCAAACTTCCCATGGAGCGCTAGCCATGCCAATGCAAGTTTTTGTAATCGCTGAACTTTTCCCGGAGAAATTGATTCCAAAGGATGTCCAAATGCTTCAGATGATCGTGATTTCACTTCAATAAAGAGAAATATTCCGTCCGGCGATTGAGCGACAATATCGATCTCGCCATTTTTGATTCGCCAATTGCGTTCGATGATTCGACAATGTCGGTGCTCTAGAAAACGCGCAACATGAAGTTCCCCAGACTTCCCTAATTGATCTGCATACTTATTTTTAGCCATGCCCAGACTTTAAATTCTTCTTGTACTGCCGATCTCAAGAAAAATAAACGATGTGGGAAGGTTTTACTTGTGGAGGAGAGAAGATATATTTGCAAAAGATTTACGATGCACAATCGCTGGGCCATGTTTTTTAAGTGCTTGAGTATGTGCCGACGTTATATATCCCTTGTGTGAATCAAAACCGTAGTGCGGAAAATCCTTATGAAGTTCAATCATGATGCGATCTCGAGTAACTTTTGCAAGAATCGAAGCCGCGCTAATTGTTAGCGCTACTTGATCACCTTTCCACACAGCAAGCGCAGGTGCATTAAGCCCGCTAATTTCATAACCATCTGTCAGAACATAGTCAGGCGCTATTTCTAAACCCAGAACTGCCCTCCGCATTCCTTCAAGGTTTGCTCGATGGACGCCACCTTCATCGATTTCATCAGACGATATGACAATAATTGAATGTGTTAAGGCGTGCTCAAGGATTACATCGAAAAGTTTTTCGCGTTGCAGCGGTGTTAAATCTTTTGAGTCAGTGATGTTCGTGAGATCAGCACTTTCTGGATCTTTAAAAATCAACGCTGCAACAACTAACGGGCCAGCGCATGCGCCCCGGCCAGCTTCATCAACTCCGGCAATATTTAGCGCACCAGATTTACGAAGCGATGCTTCGATCATGGCAGATGAG
>CAXBQM010000051.1:0-8622 GCA_963978235.1 uncultured bacterium
GAAAATGGTCGTGGCATTGATGATGTAACTATCGCAATTCCTGGTCAAGACCCATCAGATATGACAAATGTGCTCAACGCCATAGGGGGAGTAGAGGTAGTCTCCGTAACGCCAGTAAATTAATTAATTCTCCGGCGTACAATCAAAAATGTGAACGTCAAAACATTACTCGCGATAACCAGTGCATTTATTAGTTTCACTTTTCTACCAGCAAACGCCGACTCTCTTACGGTAACGACTCAGTCTCGCGAAGCGCATGTCGCTGAATTAAAAGCAATTTATCTTCCTCAATATGACGCCCAATATGCGCGACTTATGGCAATCAAAGCAAAAGCATTTACCGTTTCGTCACTGAAGAAATCTTTTAATACTGTGATGGAAGATTTCCTTGATGTGCAAAAAACTGTTTATGGTGCTTGGGCCGATCCACTTGCTGATGCGGATGCAGCTGCTTCATATTCTGATGAAGAAATTGGCGAATTTGAAATCTCGATTACTTATTTAGAACGACAAGTCGCAAAAATTGTAACTATTACTTGCGTCAAAGGAAAAGTGACAAAGAAAATCACCGATCTCTCTCCAAAGTGCCCAACCGGGTATGTAAAGAAGAAGTAGAACTACGGTCGAGTTCTAACCCATCACCGTTCCACTTGATTGAGCGTTTCGCTCTCGTTTTCTGGAGAAAGTACCGAGATTTATTGTGTGCTCAGTTTTCTTGCACTGATAAACCACCGGATTAACATCATGATCACTACCGTTTTCAACTGATTCAATGAGATGAGCCATAATAAAACCTACGCCGGTTGCATTTTTAAATTGATTTCCGCTGGTACCGATAGCAACGTAGAAACCTGGCACATTGGTCTTGTCGTAAATCGGCGTCCAATCTGAAGAGACGTCATAGACGCCCACCACGCCAACTGGCGTAGATGGAATCTGTGCCGCCGGAAATCGGCGCGCAAGGCGATAAGTTTGTGACTCAAAGATTTCAACCGTTCTCACCATATTTACTTGATCGACTTTATCTGGCTCGACCCAATGCATCGGATCGCATTCCGGTTCGGTGCCACCGACTAACGTGATGCCACCAGCGCCTGATCGCATATATGTTCCAAGATCAAGATCTCCCATGATGGGACCGGGTAAGAGATCTTTTGGAGTAGAAATTTGATGAACTTCTTGTCGCATGGGTTTGATTTCAACAGTGAAATCGCTACCAGCGCCAGCCATTCGATTAATCATGGTTGACCAGGGACCGGCAACATTGACGATCACATCTGCTTCGATTATCTGTTCGCCCGTTGCAAGAACTTCTTTCTTTTCCGAATCAAAATCGCGAACAGTCACACTCGTTACTCGGCCACTCTGTGGATCTTTTGCAATATCAATGACCGCTTTACGATAAATAAAGGTCGCGCCTTCACGACGAGCAGCTTCAGCAAAATTCTGGGCAGCTAAGAGTGGATCACTAACGTAACCACCAGCAGGGGAGTAAATGCCACCTAACTCCTCACTCGCTTCTTCCCAAAATTCATCTGACTTCACTGGTTTATTTGGCCAATACTTTCCAGCATCGATGCCAGGCATTCGGGCTTTGAGAGTTTCAGAGTTCCAGATTTCATACGGAATATTGGCTTGATCAAAAAGTTTCATCGTATGATCATTGGAAAGTACTGGAACATCGAGCATCACGTAACCACGATCAGAAAGTTCAGCGTAGTGGGCTTGGGAATCTCTCTGACTTTTTAGTGAGTAACCGTCGGTGCCATCAATAAGAGATTTAAATTCTTTCCAATGGAAATATGATTCCCAAGAGAGCATTACTGCATCAAAAGTTGAGTAGTTAAATCGAACTACCGCACTGGATGCGCTGGTGGAGCCCATTCCGGCCGCAGAGTTACGTTCAATCACGATAACGTCGTGTCCGGCTCGGACTAGTTGAAGTGCGATGGAAGAGCCAATAACTCCGGAACCAATAACAACGGCGCGCATAGTTGGGTAAGTTCTCAGATTACTTTCTTAAAGTCAATGCGAGCGCCATCACTAGGTAGAGATGAAAAAAATCTCGGTGGCGTAAATCCATGGGAAGAAAAAGTACGTTCAATTGCGCGCGAAATCTGACCAGCATCAGATTGCTTGATGAGTGCGATTGCACTGCCGCCAAAACCACCACCAACCATGCGCGCACCAAGTGCGCCATTTTCCAGAGCTGCTTCCACCGCCGAATCAAGTTCGGGGCATGACACGTTGTAATCATCTCGGAGCGAGCGATGGGATTCGGTCAGAAGTTTTCCTACTTCAATAAAATTCTTCTCCGAAAGTAATCTGACCGTCTCTAAAACTCGGGCGATTTCATGGGTGGCATGTTTTGCGCGTCGATATTCAATATCTGACAAGCTCGTTCGCGAAGATTCAAGAAGTTGCGATGAGAGCTCTCGCATCGACTTCACACCGAGTTTTCTTGCGGCTGATTCACACGATGAACGTCGTTCGGCATACCCACCATCAGTAAGCGCATGATGAGCTTGCGTATCAATGATCAAAAGTTGCAGACCGTGGCTTGCTAAATCAAGGGGCACTAACGATGTTGTTAAATCACGGCAATCAAGAAGTAACGCATTTCCAGAGTTACCAAGTAACGAGATTGCTTGATCCATAATTCCGCAGGGAACACCAACAAATTCATTTTCAGCTTTTTGTGCGAGCAGTGCGAGTGATTTTCGCTCGTGGCCAAGTGAAAAAAGTTCATTAAGTGCGAGTGCAACGCTGCATTCAAGCGCTGCTGATGATGAGAGACCGGCACCGTTGGGAACTTTGCCGTCGATAAGTATGTTGAGTCCGCTCGTTATTCCAAGCGCCCAGACCACCCCAAGCGGATACCGTGGCCAGCCATGAACGGATTCTGGAGTTAACGGACTCTGTGAAATCTTGGTGTCATGAGAGCTTTTTTGCGTTGATGTTAAATGAAATTGGTTATCAGTTCGCTTACTTATCGCAACAGTTGTGACGAGATCGAGTGCGAACGGGAGCACGAACCCTTCACTGTAATCAATATGTTCGCCAATGAAATTAACTCGACCGGGCGCTGACGCGATGATGTCTGGCTGAACACCGAACAGATCCTCGAATTTTTTTGCGAGCGGATGGCTCACTACAGTTTTACCTCACGAAGTTGCTGTGCAGATTGTTCAGGTTTCATATCCATAATAAAAGCGCCCATGGCTGATTCTGAACCGGCGAGATATTTCAATTTTCCGGGTTGACGACGAACGCTACAAATTTGAAGATGAAGTCGCAGCGAATCTCTACCTACGCGGACAGGTGCTTGATGCCAGGCCGCGATGTATGCCATTTTGATTCCAAAGACACCGTCGAGTCGTTTAAAAGTTTCTTTCGCAATAGCAGGGTATGCATCAGCAGCTGCATCATCGAGCGCTGCAAGATCTGCCACTGGTCGAAGTGGAGCGATATGTATTTCAAAGGGGTATCGAGAGGCGTAGGGAACATAGGAGATCCACTCACTATTTTTTGCAACAATTCTTACTTCATCACGGATTTCGCGCGCGACGATATCGTCCATCAAAACTCGACCGGTACGTTTCTTATGTTCCTCTGCTACTGCCAACATTTTCTCAGCGCGCGGTGGAATAAATGAATAGGCATAGATTTGTCCATGTGGATGATTAAGCGTGACACCAACCTCTTCGCCACGATTTTCAAAAGGAAAGATATGCGAAATAAATTTTTCTTTAGAAAGTTCTCGAGTTCGATCTCGCCATGCTTCCATAACAGTACGAACTTGCGAATCAGATAATTCATAGAATGATTTATCGTGATCTGAGGTGTAACAGACCACTTCACATTTTCCAGCCGATGGAACAATAGGTGAATCCATATTAATTTCACCAGGTAGCTCCCAATTACCTTCAGGTGGCCGCAACGATGGTGAACGATTATCAAAGATAACAACGTCATAATCCGAATCAGGAATCTCGCTGAGAAGTTGATCGTGAGTAGGACAGAGCGGACATAACTCTTTTGGTGGAAGAAAGACACGGCCCTGACGATGCGCCGCCATCGCTACCCACTCATTAAGAAGTGGATCTAACCGAAGTTCACCGATGCTTGGCTGATCTTCGCGCGGACGTTGATCCTTCGCGCTTCGCTCTTGGTTATGCGTATCGTAATAACGGATTGTTCGACCATCTGCCATCGGTAAATCAGTTCGAATGACACCCGCACTTAAGGTCTTCTTTGTCTCTGCCATTCTTCAAAGTGCCATTTCTTCCGAGCTGGTCATGATTGTTACTCTACCCGTATGACTGAACGCGCGCACTTATCCCACGGTGGCGTTGATTTCATTGCATGCGTCATCGATGGCGCATTAGTCATAGATTATTGGGGAGAGCCACTTTCCAGCAGCGAAAACTTCGATGCAATTCGCAATCGTTCGGTCGCTAATAGCGCCTTTGATTCTCTGCAATTTTCGGGAGTAATGCGGGAACAATCTCGTGGCTGGTTAGGTGCGCCAACTCTCAGTGGCCATAGAAATGGTAGCCATTCGACAACTCGTTTTAATGTGACCAACTTTGCTGCAAACCAGAATTCACTTCATGTCACACACGTCGATGCAATCGCCGAATTGCAAGTAGATACTTCTTACGAGATTGATGCATTTGGAGTTCTCGCAGTTAATGCAGCGATAAAAAATATTGGTAAAACGGATTATGTCCTTGATAACTACACCCACTGGTTGCCGTTAGCAGATCGCGCAACGCACACCTTAGATTTTGCTGGCCGATGGTCTAATGAAAGAAACCCACAACGTCGTGAAATTGCTACTGGCCGATGGGTTCGGGAAACTCGCGAAGGACGAAGCGGTCATAATTTCACAATCATTGAATGTGCATTAACAGAGCAGACTAATTTTGCTCAAGGCGAAGTCTGGGCAATCGCGCTTGCATGGAGCGGAAATTCGCATCATTCGGTAGAACGTAATTGGGATAGGAGCCAATCACTTGGCGCTGGTGAACTTTTAAATTCTGGCGAAGTTATTCTCAAAAGTGGGGAAACATATAACGCACCAACTGCGCTAGCGGGGTATTCAAAGAACGGACTCGATGGGTTAAGCCACGTTTTCTATCAACGTCTCCGTGCACGTAAATCACATCCGAAGTCACCACGACCACTGACACTCAATGTATGGGAAGCGATTGCGTTTAACCATAGCGATGACGCGTTGCAAAAAATCGCAGATGTCGCAGCCGAAATTGGCGTGGAACGACTTGTACTTGATGATGGTTGGTTCCATCTTCGACGCGACGATCGGGCAGGTTTAGGGGACTGGATAGTTGACCCACAGGT
The DNA here is from genome assembly GCA_963978235.1 of uncultured bacterium. Taxonomy (GTDB): domain Bacteria; phylum Actinomycetota; class Actinomycetes; order Nanopelagicales; family Nanopelagicaceae; genus UBA7398. The sequence continues at coordinate 5,365 of CAXBQM010000051.1, forward strand.
GTGGCCGAAAGGTCTGGCTCCGATTTTTCAATACATTAAAGCGAAAGGCATGCAGGTCGGTCTCTGGTTTGAAGGCGAGATGATTAATCCAGACTCAGATCTCTACCGAGCCCACCCAGAATGGGTTCTGCAAACGCCGCATCATCCAGAAAATTTCTGGCGACATGAGTTGGTCCTCGACCTTACGATTCCGGAAGCGTTTAGCCATGTTTTACAACAGGTCTCAAAAATTCTCACAGATCTACCCATTGATTACATTAAATGGGATCACAATCGAGTTGTTGTTGACACCGGAATTCAGTCGAAAGTTCGCGCGCAAACGCTAGCTATCTATCGACTCTTTTCGGAATTGAAGAAACGACATCCCGATCTAGAAATTGAATCGTGTGCATCTGGTGGTGGCCGAATTGATTTGGGAATTATTGATTACGTTGATCGATTCTGGGTCAGTGATAATAACGATGCGCTAGAACGACAAACCATGCAACGCTGGACCTCACTTGTTATTCCACCGGAATTATTGGGTTCGCATGTTGGACCATCACCAAGCCATCAGACCGGTCGGCAATTACCGCTCTCGTTCCGAGCAATAACAGCGCTCTTTGGACATGCTGGAATTGAATGGGATATTTCAAAAATTTCCGCTGAAGAAAAAACGCAACTCACATCGTGGATTTCCTATTATAAAAAAGCACGAACATTAATCCACTCTGGAAGAACAGTACGAGCAGATTATGCAGATAGTTCTGGCTATCTCCACGGAGTTGTCGCTCAAAATAAAACGGAAGCGCTTTTTGCATATGTTCAACTTCGACCAACCCATTCAGTTCATCCCGCGCAATTGATTTTTGCCGGTCTTGATCCGGCTCGAACCTATGAAGTGTCGGCTATTTACCCTGCTGGAAAGCCAACGATGATGCTCATAACACCGCCATCATGGTTAACGGGAGTGAAACTAACCGGCGACCAATTGATGAAAGCCGGTTTACCTGCACCTATTCTTGCCCCAGAAAACTCACTTCTCATCGAATTGAAATAAATATTTAGCTACTCAACCCAATTCAAAGTTCGCTCAATTGCTCGCTGCCAATTTGTGTAACCAGTAGTTGCTAACTCACTATTGCGATGAGGTTGCCACCGTCGAGATTGTTGCCATTGTGATTTAAGTTCATCGGTACTTGACCAGAAACCAACTGCAAGACCTGCGGCATAAGCTGCGCCAAGCGCAGTTGTTTCAGCGACTAATGGGCGAGTGATATCAATCTGCATCACATCAGCCTGCATCTGCATACATAAATCATTAGCAGTAATCCCGCCGTCAACTCTCATTTCAGTAAGTTGTATTCCACCATCAGCGGCCATGGCATCAATAACATCGCGTGTTTGAAAACAGATTGCTTCCAGCGCCGCTCGAGCAAGATGCGCTTTGGTTGCAGCGCGAGTTAAACCAACAACAACTCCGCGAGCATCATTTCGCCAATATGGCGCAAAGAGACCAGAGAAAGCGGGCACGAAATAGACACCACCGTTATCTGGGACAGATTGTGCTAACCCTTCAACATCTGATGCTTTATTTATAATTTGTAGCTGATCTCGTAACCATTGAATTGCTGAACCAGTTACCGCAACCGAACCTTCAAGTGCGTATCTGGCAGGTTGATCGCCGAATTTGTAACAGACGGTCGTTAATAATCCATGCGAACTTCTCACAATCTCGGTTCCAGTATTAACCAGTGCAAAATTTCCGGTTCCATACGTGGTCTTTGATTCACCACGTTCAAAACAGACTTGCCCCACCATCGCGGCTTGTTGATCGCCGAGAATTCCGGAGATGGGCACGGCGCTACCAAGTGGGCCAGCCGGGCTGGTTCGAGTATAAATTTCAGATGACGAGAGAATTTTCGGTAGGACGTTGCGGGGAACTTCAAATATTGAAAGGAGTTCATCATCCCAATCAAGTGTTTCAAGGTTCATCAACAGCGTTCTGCTCGCATTTGTTACATCAGTGATGTGAAGACCACCATCTACACCACCGGATAAATTCCAAACCAACCACGAATCAATCGTTCCTACTAGGGCCCGCTCCTGTGCAAGGGCAGATTTCACCTCTGCGTTATTGGCAAAAAGCCATTGCATCTTGCTGCCTGAAAAATATGGTGCGATCGCTAGTCCAGTTTTGTATCGAATGGTTTCGCATTGAGCTGGGCTTAATGTCGCAAGAAATTCTTGCGTCCGCGTGTCTTGCCACACTATTGCTGGGGCAAGTGGCGCGCCAGTTTTCTTATCCCAGATCACCGTTGTTTCCCGTTGATTGGTAATACCGATACCCGATAAATCAGAACCGCTAATTCCAGCGTTCTTGAGGGCCACAATGATTACTTCTTGAGTACGTTGCCAGATCTCGGCGGCGTCATGTTCGACCCAACCTGCGCGCGGAAGTATTTGTCGATGTTCGAGTTGATGGTGTCCAACAATTCGACCCGTTTTATCAAAGATCATAAAGCGAGTGCTAGAAGTTCCTTGGTCGAGTGAACCGATATAACTCACGTCGCGTATCCTAGCCGTGTGACGATTTTTTCATCAGCCCTCAACCCGCAGCAACATCAGCGGGCAATTGATGCGCTAAAAAATGAAAAATACGATCTGCTCGTCATTGGTGGCGGAGTCAATGGCGCAGGTATTGCCCTTGATGCTGCATCTCGAGGTTTAACTGTTGCGCTCATTGAGTCACAAGATCTCGCAAGTGGTACTTCCTCTCGCTCCAGCAAATTGATTCATGGGGGACTTCGATATTTAGAGCAATATGATTTCAAATTAGTCCGAGAAGCTCTACACGAACGTGAATTAATGGTTAAAACACTTGCCCCACACTTAGTAAAACCGGTCTCTTTTATCTATCCACTTCACGAAAAAGTTAAAGATCGAACTTACATCGGCGCTGGCTTAGCGCTTTATGACGCGCTTCGTGGTTTTAAGCGGGCGCTGCCAAATCATAAACATATGAGTCAGAAAACTATTTCAGAGATTGCACCATCGTTACGTCTCGATATTGTTACTGGTGGCATTAAATATTTTGATGCGCAAGTAGATGATGCTCGACATACCATGATGATTGCACGTACCGCTGCTCGTCATGGCGCACATATCGCAACTCGGGTATCTGCTCGAGAGTTATTACGAGATGGAAAAAGGATTATCGGTGCGAAAGTTCGTTGTGAAGAAACCGGCGAGGAGTTTGACGTTCACGCAGGTGTAACG
>CAXBQM010000052.1:0-8452 GCA_963978235.1 uncultured bacterium
AAAGAAGTGATTACTCACTTATGCACGAGCGCGCTTCAGCGCTCAACGAGTGTGATTCGCTAGATATTTGCGACCGGACAGGTCAGCGTGCGAGTAATTCCGGGAATAGCTTGGACCTTGGACATTACCGTCTTGCCAAGTTCCTCCATGCTCGTGGCTTCGGCTCGCATGATGATGTCATATGGGCCAGTGACAACTTCTGCGATTGTCACGCCAGCGATGCCATTGACAGCTTTTGTGACCGCACTGGCTTTGCCAACTTCAGTCTGGATCAGAACATACGCTTGAATAGACACTTGTTTCCTCCTTCGGGGACTCTAGCGCAATTAGGCTTTGACAGTAAGGTCTTTTTCGGAAGTGGTTTTTGTAAGTTAATTGAGGTTGGAGGCGAGTGCGAATGGAAGAGCAAGAACTCCTTGCAAAGATTCGCTCGCTCATTGACCGTCCCGCATCTTCAGATCTCATCGTTGGTAATGGCGATGATGGCGCTGTCTTTAGCTCAGGCTCGGCCAAGGTTGTCGTTGCTACCGATATCGCTGTCGAGGGAGTTCACTTTCGACTTGATTGGAGTACGCCGTACCAGGTTGGCAGGAAGATCACTGCAGCGAACCTTGCTGATATTTGTGCAATGGGTGGCTGGCCACAATATTTAGTCGTCGCAACCGGTATTGCACAAGATAATGAAGATGTAATTTTCGAAATTGCACGTGGCATCGCGGCAGAAGCAGATCGAGTGGGAGCTCGCGTGATTGGTGGGGATCTCTCGCGCTCTGAAAAAGCGATGATCACAATTACCGCTCTGGGAAGTGTTGAGAAGCCAATACTAAGAAGTGGTGCGCATACTGGAGATTATGTTTTGATCTCAGCAATTACTGGCTGGTCGCGTGCTGGACAACTTATCCGTGAATCTCACAATGACGAATTAAAAAATTCTATGCCGGGCAAGAGAGCGCTTTCACAATTTAGTCGACCACAACCAGATTACGAAGTGATGAAAAGAATCGCTCAAAGCGCAACTGCGATGTGCGATATTAGTGATGGGATATTGCGCGACGCTTCACGAATTGCAGATGCCAGCGGTCTCACTATCGAATGCGATCCAGATTTGATTGAGAAAGTTCCCGGATTTGCTGAACTTGTTGAGATTGCGAAAAAACTAGGAGTGGATCCGATAGAACTATTTCTGCAGAGTGGGGAGGAGCATGAACTTCTCTTCACCGGCCCAGCGCCAGCAGGTTCTGATAGTGGAAGTGTGATTGGACGGGTAATTGAACGCGCTGAATCACCGATAGTTCTGAAAGGACGAGCGCTACCCGAAAATTTGGGATGGGCGCACTTCTAATAAAGAATCAGAAAAGATAAATAAATTTAGCGTGAGACTTTATTTGCCTTGAGGCATGAAGTGCAGACGTTCTGACGCTTGGTAAAACCATTTACCAAAGTACGGATACGTTGAATATTTGGATTCCAACGACGGCGAGTACGACGATTTGAGTGGGAAACATTGTTTCCAAAGCTGGGGCCTTTGCCGCAGATATCGCATACAGATGCCATGGACAATCCTTCTCTACTTATAGGTTTTCGATGTACCGGTTCTCGTGCAGGTCGCCTCTTCGGCGAACACGGGGCAAAGATTAGCCTGAGGCGATACGGGAACGCCAATCCGCGAAAAATCCAACAGAAAACCGAGTTATTTCAGGGGCCAAGTAATTGAGGTTGGAGAGAATGGCGAAATGGCTAGCGATATTTTCGAGCGACCACTTACCAAAGTTGTAGGTGATCGCACCGCAAAAGTATTAGCCGCACAACTGGATTTGAAAACACTGGGAGATCTCTTACGACACTATCCACGTCGTTATGTTGTCCGCGGTGAATTAACCGATATTGAATCGCTTACCGAAGGTGAAGAAGCAACCATTCTTGCTGAAATTGAAAAAGTGAGCGTGCGAAGAATTCCAGGACGGAAGGGCGGCATCCTTGAGGTAATTGTTACCGATGGTCGAGCCAAACTATCTCTGACATTTTTCAATCAAGCATGGCGAGAAAAAGATTTGAAAGTTGGAGCGCAAGGCCTCTTTGCGGGAAAACTTGGCGCATTTAAAGGTAAACGACAACTGACACACCCTGATTACGTCATGATTCCTGATGGCGGTGACGTCGATAGTGCGATTGGAGATTTCGCAGGCAAATTCCTCCCTATCTATCCCGCAACTTCAAAGTTACCGTCGTGGAAAATTTCGCAATGTATTCGAGTGGCGCTGGACGCACTTGACGATCTACCCGATCATGTTCCGGAGAAAATTCTTACTTCGTTTAATTTTCCTTCACTCAAAGATGCGCTCTGCCACGTCCATCAACCACCATCGCTTGAATCTGCGGAAATTGCGCGAACTCGTTTAACGTTTGACGAAGCGCTCTTATTGCAATTGGTATTAGTAATGAGAAGAGCAGAACTTCGTGCACTCTCTGCCCCGTCACGAAAACCTCGAGAAGGTGGGCTACGTGAAGCTTTCGATAAGAAGTTACCGTTCACGTTAACGCAAGGTCAGCGCGACGTTTCAGCTGAGATTGAGAGCGATCTTGCTCAACCGCATCCGATGTATCGCTTGTTACAAGGCGAAGTGGGATCGGGAAAAACGATTATCGCGTTACGAGCTGCGCTGGCAGTTATCGATTCAGGTGGACAAGCCGCATTACTCGCACCAACTGAAGTGCTTGCGCAACAGCACTTCCGATCGATCACTTCGCTACTTGGTGAATTGGGAAATGCTGGCGAATTGGGAAGTTCGGAATCTGCAACCGGAATCGCGCTGCTGACGGGTTCACAGACAACGGCGCAACGAAATGAGAACCTTGCTCGAATTAAAAATGGAAGCGCCGGAATTGTGATTGGAACGCATGCTCTTCTGAGTGAAGGTGTGGAGTTTCATGATTTAGGTTTAATTGTTGTTGATGAACAACATCGATTTGGTGTCGAGCAGCGAGATGCACTTCGAACGAAAGCGAAGAATCCGCCACATATTTTGGTGATGACAGCAACGCCAATTCCGCGCACGGTTGCTATGACCGTCTTCGGAGATTTAGATGTGTCAACGCTTCGTGAACTACCTAGTGGCCGATCACCTATTACGACTCATGTCATCAATGCATTGGAAAAACCAGCGTTCCTAGAAAGAGCATGGGCTCGAATCGTTGAAGAAGTTGATAAAGGTTTTCAAGCCTATGTTGTTGCACCACGAATTTCTGAGAATGAGAAATCTGATGATGCGTTAGCGGTAAGTCATTTCGGATTGAGTGGGGAGAACTTAGCGCGTGCACAACGACTTGCTGGTTTAACTGAAGAAGAAGAGCCGGAAACAACACCGAAAATTCCGATGACTTCCGTTGAAGAGATCTATCCATTATTAGGCAGGGGAGCGCTCAAAGGAGTGCGGGTTGCGATGCTTCATGGACGGTTATCGAGCGAAGAAAAAGATCGCACGATGACTGAATTTTCTCGTGGCGAGATTGACGTGCTCATAGCGACAACAGTGATTGAAGTAGGTGTAGATGTTCCTAATGCAACAACGATGGTGATTATGGATGCGGATCGATTTGGTGTCTCACAACTTCATCAATTACGTGGCCGTGTTGGTCGAGGAAAAGCGCCGGGGCTCTGCTTGTTGGTGACTAAGGCAGAAACAGAATCGCCTGCCATGGCACGTCTCAATGCAGTAGCGTCAACGCTCGATGGTTTTGAATTGAGTCGAATTGATCTTGAACAGCGGCGAGAGGGAGATGTGTTGGGTGAATCTCAATCCGGTGCGCGTTCACATCTGCGGTTACTTCGCGTCCTCAGAGATGAGGCGTTAATAGAGAAAGCACGCGCAGTCGCACAATCACTTGTTACCGAAGGCTCATCATTAGATTCATACCCGCTACTTAAATTGGAAGTAGCAGAATTAAGAAAACTTGAAAGTTCGCAATTTGTGGAGAAAGGTTAACGAATGCGAATTATTGCTGGACTTGCCAAAGGAAGAAATTTACTTTCTCCGATCGGAGCAACTCGTCCGACATCTGATCGCGCACGTGAAGCGCTCTTTTCAACATTGGAATCTGAATTCGGTGAATTAACAGATGTTTATTTTCTTGATTTGTATTGTGGATCTGGCGCGGTAGCCGCAGAAGCGCTCTCGCGAGGAGTGGCTCTTGTTCATGCGGTCGATAACGATGAGAAAGCAGTAAAAATTTCGCGAGAGAACTTAGAACTTTTTGAAAAAATTACTGGATCTGGAACATGGCAAGTATTTTCATCAAACGTACAGAGATTTTTGGAACGAAAATATTCGGTCTCATATGACATAGTCTTTATCGATCCGCCATACGAATTAGATAATTCTTCAGTGGAGAAGGTTTTGGTTTCATTACAACCTCACATCAAACCTTCAACAATCGTTGCAGTGGAACGCGATGCTAAATCAACCGCATTTCAATGGCCGACTTATCTTCTGCCATTGAAGGAACGTGCCTATGGTCATGCGGTGATTTACTACGGAGTTCCCGCACAGAATGGATAACCACCTCATTTATTGCTAGCGTTTTCACATGCGCAAAGCGGTATGTCCAGGATCGTTCGATCCGATTACATTCGGACACCTCGATGTTATTGAACGAGCCAGTGGAATCTTTGATGAAGTGATCATCGCGGTGATGGTCAATCGCACCAAAGCATCACTTTTCACAGTAGAAGAGCGCATCGCAATGATTAAAGAAGTAGTTACCAAATACCCCAATGTAAAAGTAGATTCGTGGTCGGGGCTACTCGTGGATTACTGCAAAACAAATGGAGTATCTGCCATTGTTAAAGGGTTGCGAGCGGTGAGCGATTTTGACTACGAATTGCAGATGGCCCAAATGAATCTTCAACTTAAAGGGGTCGACACGCTCTTCATGGCGACAACACCAGCCTATTCATTCCTCTCTTCTTCGCTAGTAAAAGAGATTGCAAATTACGGTGGCGATGTATCAGCACTTGTTCCAGCAAATGTTCTCTCGTTGATGAAAGCTCGACTTGCAGAAGGCGGTAACCGTGGAAGCAATTGAGAAACTAAACGCAGCAATTACAACAATCAAGGAAGCTCGGTCAGTACCACTCTCAGCTTCATGCGTGGTGCATCGTGGCGAGATGCTTTCTTTGCTTGAAGAAATCAAGGCCGCTTTGCCGAATGATTTACAGAAAGCGCAAGATCTCGTTGCCAGTCGCGATGAAATTGTTGAAGAAGGTCATGTCAGCGCAGAGCGTTTAATCGCATCTGCACGTGAAGAAGTTGCTCGAATGGTGGAACAAACCGCGATTGTCTCGGCTGCTAGAGAAAAATCTTCAGAGATTCTGGATGAAGCAAACGAAATGGCAGAAGCAAAACAAGAGGAAGTTGATGCATATATTGACTCACGGTTAGCGACGCTTGAAGTGATTCTCAATAAAACACTTGATGCAATTAATCGTGGTCGAGAACGATTAGCGGGTGCGAGTGATAAAGATGCGCTCTCGCAGCTTCGTGACTAATATGAAAATAAATACCAACTCACCCTTTTATTTCAACGCTCACGACTTACCGCGACGCGCTGGCGAATTCCGTGAATATTCGCTGATAATCACGCTGCCAGAATCATTAGGAATTCCGATGTTGGCTGTTCCGCAAGGAGAGAATCTCGCGGTCGACCTCCGAATCACCTCAGTGGATGAAGGAATATTTGTCTCCGGACAAGTGAGTTCAGTGGCACATGGTGAGTGCACTCGTTGCCTCGATCCAGTTCATTTTGAAATTGATCAAATGTTTAACCAACTCTATGAATATGAAGAAAAAGCAGAACGAATTAAGAAGAATGCAAAACCAGATGACGAGGAAGATGAGGAGATTCTTTTTCTTGTCGGCGATTTCATCAACCTTGAAATTCCGCTTCGCGATGCGATTGTTCTCGCGCTGCCATCGAATCCACTATGTAATGAAGAGTGCGCCGGACTCTGTGCAGGCTGTGGTGGGAAATGGGCCACCTTGCCCGCTGATCATTCGCATCAAAGTACTGACCCGCGTTGGTCGAGCCTTGCGAATTGGCCAGGTCTCACGCGCGACTAGCAGGCGGCTGCGGCACTTCAGGCTCGTTTTTACAAAGCGAGGGGCTTTAGGGAATACTTCATCCGCTCGTAATAATGGTTAAAAGGAGAACACCGTGCCACTACCCAAGCGAAAGATGTCGCGCTCACGTACCCGTTCTCGTCGTAGTTCATGGAAAGCAACACCAGCAGCAATCGCTACCTGCGATCAGTGCCAACAACCAAAGTTGCAGCACACTGCATGCCCAACATGTGGCACCTATAACCGCCGACAAGTTCTCGAGGTTTAATTTTTGAACTCCCGCTTAACCGAAAAACTCGGAATATCGGTTAAGGAAGAGCTGCTTACTCTTGCTCTGACTCACCGATCATTTGCTTATGAATCTGGTGGCCTCCCCACGAACGAACGGTTGGAATTTCTTGGAGATAGCGTTCTGGGTTTAATTATCACCGAAGCTCTTTACGAACGATTTCCAGATTTTGATGAGAGTCGGTTATCACCGTTGCGGTCTGGGGTAGTAAATATGCGGGCCCTTGCGCAAATAGCGCGCGATCTTGAACTCGGCGCAAGTCTTCGAATTGGCAAAGGCGAAGAAAATACTGGCGGCCGAGATAAGAATTCAATTCTTGCCGATTCACTAGAAGCCCTCGTTGGAGCAATCTATTTACAACATGGCTATGAAGTAACAACGTCAATCGTGATGCGACTGATGTCTAGTTCGATAGAAGATGCTGTCTCGCGAGGAGCGGGACTTGATGGAAAGACCGCGCTCCAAGAATTAGTTGCCGCCCAAAATTGGCCAGCGCCGGAATATCGCATCAGTGAATCAGGTCCAGATCATGATAAAGATTTTGTTGCCATTGCAGTAATAAATGGTCAGACATTTCCAGAAGGAAAAGGAAAGAGTAAGCGAGAAGCCGAGCAGATCGCAGCGCGATTAGCATTTGAAGCGCTCTCTGAAAAGCGTGCCTGAACTTCCAGAAGTAGAAACAGTTCGGCGTGGTTTAGCGCTGTGGTTACCTGGAAAGAAAATCAAAGAAGTAGAAGTTCTTCATCCACGCGCAACTAATCCACGATCAATTGCGCCACTTTCGCACGCACAAGGCGCTCGAATTGAAGGCGTTCATCGAAGAGGTAAATTCCTTTGGTTTACGCTCAATCGACCCTACGTGCTGCTGGCTCATCTTGGAATGAGTGGCCAGTTTCTCATCACACCTCGTTCGGAAATACTTTCCTCACATACTCGAGTCCGATTAAGGACTAATGATCGACGTCGCGAAGTGAGATTTATCGACCAGCGAACATTTGGCTGGATCTCGGTTGACACCCTTACCAATGACGCTCCCACTTCAATTGCACATATTGCTTTCGATATCTTTGATTCACGCTGTGACATAGATGGCGTCATCAGGTCGATCCGTAAGCGAACAACATCAATTAAAAGCGCTCTTCTCAATCAGGACATTATGAGTGGCGTAGGAAATATCTACGCAGATGAATCATTATGGCGGGCAAAAATTCATCCAGAGCGCGCTGCGAATTCGCTTTCAGTCCAAGAGATTGGCCACGTATTAGCAAGCGCTAAAGAAGTTATGAGTGAAGCGCTCGAGGCGGGCGGTACTTCCTTTGATGATCTGTATATCAATGTCAACGGTGAGAGTGGATATTTTGATCGAGCGCTCTCGGTATATGGCCAGGAAGGTGAGCCATGTCCACGTTGCCGTTCGATGATTCGCCGTATTGCATTTGCGAATCGGTCATCACATTTTTGTCCAACATGTCAGCGCCGACCCCGCGGAAAAGCGAGAAAAAAGGGGAGGAAACGGGCGAAAAGCGTGAAGAGAACTCACCTTCCCCGATAGGTTTTCCGCGTGTATCTGAAGAGCATCACGCTCAAAGGATTTAAGTCCTTTGCTGCACCGACGACCCTCCGATTTGAACGAGGGATCACCTGCGTTGTCGGTCCAAACGGCTCTGGTAAGTCGAACGTTGTTGATGCGTTGGCATGGGTAATGGGAGAACAAGGCGCTAAATCCTTGCGTGGCGGAAAGATGGAAGACGTTATCTTCGCCGGCACATCTGGTCGCGCACCACTTGGCCGCGCAGAAGTAGCAGTAACTATTGATAACACCGATAACGCGCTCCCGATTGAATTTGCCGAAGTAACAATCTCGCGAATCCTTTTCCGTAACGGGCAGAGCGAATATCAAATTAATGGCGAGACTGCGCGGTTATTAGATATCCAAGAACTTCTCAGTGATAGCGGTATTGGTCGTGAGATGCATGTGATCGTGGGACAAGGTCAACTGGATGCGATTCTGACAGCGAACCCCGATGAACGACGTGGCTTTATCGAA
>CAXBQM010000053.1:0-8363 GCA_963978235.1 uncultured bacterium
TTGAAAACTTCCCTGCCTTCATCGTTGTAGACGATAAAGGAAATGATTTCTTTGCCGAGACGAGTAAGCCAATTTCAATTGGAAAGCGCGCTGGCCTTTAGTAGTAGCGAGAACGCTTCCATTTCGCATATGCCTTGCATGGGGTTTGATAACGACTTTCAATATAAGAAAGTCCCCATTGAATTTGGGTTAAAGGATTTGTCCGCCAGTCAGTGCTGATTGATTCCATCTTGGTTGCCGGCAACGCTTGCGCAATTCCGTGTGCACCACTTCGTGGATTTCGAGCTTTGTAATTCCAGTGGCTCTCTTTTGTCCAGAGCGAATTAAGGCAGGAGTACTGCTGTTCGCTCCAGTTATAGGTATTGAGAACTAAATCCTTGGCATACAGTTTTGCGCCGATTGGATTTCGCGCCGCTTCGATTTGTTTCGATATTTGAGCGATCATCGCAATTTCGCCCGCGTTCACTAACGCAGATGGATCAAGTTCAAGGCTGGTGGTACTGCCATTGCCGATAAGGGAATCTTGATGAGTCGCTGCCGCTTCAGCGGTCCTCAGAACTGGCCCAAGGTCTACCGCGACTGTCGATGAACCATGGGCATAGGTTGGTTCAACGATGGCGATGAAAAGTAGGGAGAGGGCTGCGGTCAGGATGACGCGACGGCGACTGTTAGTGAGTCGAGCAGTAGCTGGCTTCATCGGTGACGCTCCTTTCCCTGTCCGTTCGTTCCTCAGTTACGCGTTCTAATAAAACATTTCGTTATGAAACTCTTCTTTCGCACCAGATCCACCGTCCTCAAACGGTCTCAATGGCAAGCGGGAAGGGTTTTAGGGTGGCAAATGAGGTGAGGTGTCGCAAATTTAAGCCAGCATAAGGAGCTAATTTTTTTCCGCCACGAAAATTGTGGAAAAACAAAACCGCAGGTCAGACGCTGGAGAGTCCGATATGCCCGTTTTGTGAATGTGAGATATGCCAACCGATTTATGCGGAGCGCGAAACGCCCAAAATGTCCGATTTCAAGAGGTTAAAACGTCGCAAGAACTAGTTAAGCGGCTCTTCCAACATCTCGGTTACTAAAGCTGCGATTTGTGAACGCTCACTTCGCGTCAAGGTGATGTGCGCAAAGAGCGGATGGCCTTTAAGGGATTCCACGATTGCTACTACTCCGTCATGTCGGCCGACTCGTAGGTTGTCTCGTTGCGCCACGTCATGGGTGAGTACCACTCGAGAACCTTGGCCAATTCGAGAGAGGACCGTAAGAAGGACACCTCGTTCCAAGGACTGAGCTTCATCAACGATGACAAAGGAATCATGGAGCGAACGGCCACGGATATGGGTCAAAGGTAGAACTTCGATTAACCCACGATCCAAGATTTCTTCAATCACTTGTGGGCTGACAAGCGCTCCTAATGTGTCAAAGACGGCCTGGGCCCAAGGCGACATTTTTTCGCCCTCTGATCCAGGCAGGTAGCCAAGCTCTTGACCGCCAACTGGATATAAAGGACGGAAGACAATAACTTTTTTATGGAGTCGTTTCTCCATCACTGCTTCAAGTCCGGCACATAGCGCAAGCGCTGACTTTCCTGTTCCAGCCCGGCCACCGAGCGAGACAATTCCAACGCTCTCATCAAGCAAGAGATCGAGTGCTACTCGTTGTTCTGCGCTTCGACCATGAAGTCCGAATGCCGATCGATCACCTCGAACTAATTGCAATTTCTTATCGTGAGTAACGCGAGCGAGCGCGCTTCCTTTCTCTGAATGGAGAACGATTCCAGTATGGCAAGGGAAATCTTTTGCCAATGGATGTTCAATTCGATCTTGTGAGTAAAGCGAATCGATGACCGAACCAGCAACGCTCTCTTCCTCCATTCCGGTCCAGCCAGTATTCGGAACTAATTCTGCTCGATACTCCTCGGCAACAATTCCCATCGATGAAGCTTTGACTCGAAGTGGGAGATCTTTAGTAACAAGGACTACATGTTTTCCATCTGCAAGTAAGTTGCGAGCGACGGCAAGTATTCGAGAATCATTTGTACCATCTCGGAAGAATCCTGCTGGTAGCGATGAAGTATCGGTGTGATTAAGTTCTACAGAGAGCGTTCCACCTTCTTCTGTGATGAGAAGTGGTTGATCAAGACGACCATGTTGAACACGCAGATCATCAAGTGATCGAAGTGCAGAGCGAGCAAAGAAGCCTAATTCGGGATGGTCTCTCTTATTTTCTAGCTCTCCAATAACAGCGATTGGAATGATAATTTCATGTTCAGCAAATCGAAAGAGTGCGGATGGATCTGCTAAAAGCACGCTGGTATCGATGACGTAAGTTTTCAGCGCAGTATCTGCGCTATTCGCCTCATCAGAGGCTTTCGGTCGGTTCTTACCAACCGTCTTTTGAGTTGTAATCGGGCCTTCTCCTACGCGTGAACGTTGAAACGGGCGGGTGGGTATGGGGTAAAAGGTAAATCCAAGGAGGAATCGGACAGTTGCGACACGCGATAGTGAAAAGTAAAAATTTTTCTAGGAACCAAATCTCCGTTCGCGAACTGAGTATGCGCGCAACGCACGGAGAAAATCCACTTTTCGGAAGTCTGGCCAATATGCCTCACAGAAATAAAACTCAGTGTGCGCGCTCTGCCAAAGCAAGAAGCCGCCAAGTCGTTGTTCTCCTGAAGTTCGGATGACAAGCTCTGGATCTGGCTGTCCGGCGGTGTAAAGATTCTTATTAATATCTTCGACAGAGAGGGCGTCGGCAATCTCCTGCGCACTCTTTCCGGATCGAGCAGATTCTGAAATGACGTTTTTGACCGCGTCAACAATTTCTTTTCGGCCACCGTATCCAATAGCAACATTCACGATGACGCCTTCAATCCCCTTGCTCTTTTCGGCAACTGAATTGAGTTTGGTACGCAACTCTTCCGGTAAGAGTTCTAGTGAACCCATTGGTCGAACTTCCCAACGCCCAAGCTTGCCTAACTCTGCAACGGTTTCACCAATGATGGCAAGAAGTGGATTGAGTTCGGCGGCCTCTCGTTTGAGATTGTCGTTCGATAGCAACCAGAGAGTTACAACTTTCACATTAACTTCTTCACACCAATCAAGCAGGGCGACTATTTTGTTTGCACCTGCGCGATGTCCGCGCGACGTGGAAACATCGCCATCTGCAGTTGGATTTGCTTTCGCCCATCGCCGGTTTCCATCCAAGATCACACCGATATGTTGCGGCGTCTTGGTCAGATCAAGCGATCTAATCAGGCGCTGTTCATACAGCGGGTAAAGCAGCGCCTTTATCCATCGTTTCACTTACATATGCTCTTTCACGGCTCGACGTTCAGCGATAAAAGATGCCACTGGCAAGGTTCCCGCCAAGATAAAAATAATCATTTTCTGAAGTGAATATCGAGCTTTCACCGAGAGATGCAGCGCTGTAAAGACATAGAAGGGATAGGTATAGCCGTGAATGAGTGGAATCAAGACGAATTTCTCCTTCAAATCCAGCGAAGCAAACTGTCCGATTGGCACATAAATAAACCAGAGCAGTAGCGACATCACGCCTGAGACGAAGGCCATCACTCGAAACCGCTTGAGAGCGCCAGTTAGATTTAATTGATTTCCTTGATCACTCATCTCATGACCTCTCTTCGATCTCACGCTTACGAACTCTTTGATAGAACGGGAGAAAAAGTACTACGCCAGCAGCGAGCCACCATATGGCGACATAGGCAATATGTTGCCAGTAGAAACCCGGGACAGTTGGTTTGGCAGATGAGGCAACAATCCGTTTCCCAGGTTCGAGGGAAACTCCAGTACTTGCTACCTTCTCACTTTGAGCAATCACAAAGCCATCAAAAAGTGCCAGGTCGGTATCTTCAACAATCAACGAACTATCTATTCGCACCAATGAGCCGGGCGTTGGTTCAAAGGAACGATCTTCAAATTGGCGAGGCATTAATTTTCCTACAACGTCAATATCATTTTGTGAATCGCCCCGAGGCATATCACTCGTCGATGAAGCTGCAACTCCGCGCGCAACTAATATCGCGCCAACATCCGGAATCTCCATTAAATCCACGATCCAAGTTTCGCGATTATTTCCTTGATCAGGTGCTACATAGTGAGCCACATAACGACCACTGAATCGAACAATTCGATTTACAGATTCTCCGGAAAGATTACTTCCCGGTTGCGCCACACTAAGCAAATCAACCACCGTTGTATTTGGTTTTATTGATTGCACTCGCTTCAAATCTTGAGCGCGATCAAGTTGCCAGAAACCCAGACGTAAGAAACTTCCACTCAGAATAAGAATTGCGATTCCAAACAGGAACGCTTCGCCAAAGTTTCTTTTGTTAGCGGTATTTCCTTTGCGAGAGATTTCCATCTTCAACCGATTAATGTGAATTATCTGAAGAGTTCTCGTCGGAACGAGAGGCTCTCTTATATCTCCGGTAAAAACTCATAAAGAGAAGGAAACTGCTGGCTATTAGCGCAAGAACGATGTAGCCACCGATAGCGCTCGTAGAAGTGGAATTCATGTCAGAATCTTCCCATGCTCGGAAAGCTCACGTTTAATCGTTCTAAAAGCCGCGCTGGACAATGGCGTGAGCGCTTTCCGAACCGAGAATTTAATGAGAGCGAGATTGAATACCTCAATACCCGATATGGAAAAGCAACAATCTCTTGGCGCGCTCCTGGTGCGCTCTTTGCGCTAATCGGTATCCCATGGCTTGTGTGGAGCGCGTCGTATCACTCCAATCCAGAAATTCGAGCAAACCTTCTCAGTTTTCAAGTTCCTACATCTCAGGCAAATTCAGATTCTGCAAAACCAACAATTGAGATTCGTTATCAAGTTCAACGACGCAACCCAGACCGAACTATTACCTGCACTCTAGTTGCGCGAGATATTGATAAGAATGTCGTTGGTGAAATTTCTGATCAGATTCCCCCATCGACTGAGAAGTCAATTATTCGCATTGTTCAAATCCCAGCCCGCTTAACACCGGTCAATGCAGCAGTTCTCGATTGTCGTTAAAAGATTTTCTAGTTACGGTATGCCCCTATGGCTACCGAGAAGACCACCCAGACCTGGCTGACGCAAGAAGCTGCCGATCGACTCAGCAATGAACTTGCCCATCTTGAAGGTCCTGGTCGCGCTGAAATTGTTAAGAAGATTGAAGCGGCGCGAGCAGAAGGTGATTTAAAAGAGAACGGTGGCTATCACGCAGCAAAAGAAGAGCAAGGAAAGATAGAAGCACGAATTCGTCAACTCAAACATATGCTCGAACATGCAATTATTGGTGAACCACCTGCAAGTGAATCCGGCGTTGTTGGGCTTGGAATGAAAATCACGGTCGATATTGCCGGCGATGAGATGCAATTCTTACTCGGCTCTCGGGAAATCGCCTCAGGTGATCTCGATGTCTACAGCGAAAAATCGCCACTTGGAGCGGCGGTATTTGGCGCAAAAGTTGGCGAGACCGTTTCCTACACAGCGCCTAACGGAAAAAACATTTCAGTAGCAATTTTAGAAGCTGAATTTCTTAGCTAATCCTGCTTCTATTTTCTAATCTATTTACAGCAATTTACTTTGACGTATTGATGTATTTCCGCACGCTGAGCGGAACGAAGATCACCATTATTAGCGCCATATAAAAGAGCGATGTGACGAGCGGATGCTCGCTAGGAAAAGATCCTGCGGTTGCACCAAACTGATTTTGGAGACCAAAGAGTTCACGACAGGCAGCAACCATCGTGGAGACTGGATTCCATTCCGCAAAATATTGAAGTGGACGTGGCATTCCCGTTGTCGGCGCAAAAGCATTGGAGAGAAAAGTCATGGGAAATGTCACTAAGAAACTTACGTTTTGAACTACTCGCGCATCGCGAACTGCTAATCCGGTGTAGATGCCGATCCATGAGAGCGCATACCCAAAGAAGAGTAAGAAGAGGAAAGCAAGTGAAATTTTCGCAATCCCAGAACTTGGTCGCCATCCGACAATGTAGCCGGCCAAGCCCATGACAAATAAGACCAAGATATTAAGGAGCGCATCGCCCAAAGTTCTTCCAATAACAAGCGCCGAACGCGCGATAGGAAGTGACCGAAAACGATCAATTAACCCTTTCTTCATATCTTCCGCTAAACCAGATGCAGTTCCGGCAAGTGTGAATGCAACAGTCTGCACAAATATTCCTGGCATCAATAATTGAACATAGCCACCAGGTTGACCAGTTTGAATGGAACCACCAAAAACATAACGGAACAGGAGAACAAACATCACCGGTTGAATGGTTGAGAAAATTAAAACTTCCGGAACTCGCGTCAGTTGCAAGAGTTGGCGTTTGGTAATAATCCATGAATCAGAGACGATCCGCATTATTTCTTCCCTCGCTTTCGGCCACGAACTTCTGGTTCTGCCGGTTTCTCTTCTTCCGCTACATGGCCAGTTAACGCTAAGAAAACGTCATCCAGTGAAGGTCGCTTCAATCCAATATCGAGCGGGTGGATACCTTCTGAATCAAATGCGCGGAGCGCTTCAATAAGCGCAGTAGCACCGGTCGAGACCGGAGCTGATATTCGCCGTAACCCTTCATCAATAGCAACTTTAGAGCCACTGATCTTTTCAACGATTCTTGCCGTTGTAGAAATATGAGACTGTTCGACAACTATCTCTAAACGTTCACCGCCTACTTGTCGCTTCAAATCATCAGATGAACCTCTCGCAATTACTCGACCATGGTCAATCACAGCAATCTCATCTGCGAGTTGATCTGCTTCTTCTAAATACTGTGTCGTGAGAAGCAACGTGACGCCATCTTTAACTAATTCTTCAATGACGCCCCACATATCTTGCCGACCACGAGGATCTAATCCGGTAGTTGGTTCATCGAGAAAAAGAACTTTTGGTTTCACAATGAGCGAAGCGGCAAGATCAAGTCGGCGACGCATGCCACCTGAATAAGTCTTGATTGGTCGACGAGCGGCTTCCGTTAAAGAGAAGCGTTCTAATAATTCCGTGGCACGCGCAACCGCTGCAGTTCTACCAAGGTGATACAACTGTCCGAACATCACGAGGTTATCCCAGCCAGTGAGAGTTTCATCGACTGCTGCATATTGGCCAGATAAACCAATTACTTCACGCACTTTATCTGGATATTTAATGACATCAATTCCGGCAACAGTTGCCGAACCAGAATCAGGTGCTAACAACGTTGCAAGAATTCGAACAGTGGTTGTTTTACCTGCGCCGTTTGGTCCGAGTACTCCAAGTACCGTTCCTTCTTCGACATCGAGCGAAAGTCCATCAAGTGCGCGAACTGAACCTTTGTCATAGGTTTTGACTAAATTTTCGGCAGTAACGCTCTTCATGTGACCCATTTCTTAGATTTTTACACGCACATCAACGATTTCAAGGAGGATTATAAAGGTCTCAGGAGTACCCTAACGCTTGAAATTTCAACAAATTCTCAGTTGAGTCAGATCGCAGTCCTTGGATTGCTCTCTTTGGAAAGGTCTCACATGTCAAAAACAAATGCGCCACTCACCCATAAAGAAATTATGGTGGTCCTCAGTGGATTGATGACGGGAATGCTCTTAGCAGCGCTCGATCAGACAATCGTCTCCACGGCGCTTAAAAGAATTGTTGAAGATTTCAATGGCCTCAACCATTACACCTGGGTAGTAACTGCATACATTTTGACATCAACGGCTTCAACTCCATTGTATGGAAAAGTTTCAGATCTCTACGGTCGTCGTCCGGTTTATCAATTCGCAATCATTACATTTTTAATCGGTTCACTCCTTGCTGGCGCTTCACAAAATATGAGTCAGCTCATTGCAACTCGCGCACTTCAAGGTCTTGGCGCTGGCGGATTGATGGCGCTGACGTTCGTCATCATCGGCGATATCGTCGCACCGCGCGATCGTGGTAAGTATCAGGGATATTTCGGCGCAGTGTGGGGCCTTTCGTCCGTGGCCGGGCCACTTTTAGGTGGATTTTTCTCAGATCACACATCGATTCTTGGTGTCACTGGTTGGCGCTGGATTTTCTATATCAATCTTCCGTTTGGAATCCTTGCGATGGTTATTACCGGAATAGTTCTCCATATTCCAAAAGTAAAGCGCGAACATAAAATCGATTACTTCGGTGCGTTACTTCTCGTAATTGCAGTTGTAGCTATCTTGCTCGGTCTCTCTGTTTATGGCCCAGAAAAGGGATGGACAAGTTCCTTCACGATTATTGTTCTGGTCGTTGGCGTTCTCTTTACTATTCTCTTCTTAGTGTGGGAGCGCACCGCAGTAGAACCAATTATTCCGCTCACGCTCTTTAAGAATCACACGTTCTCGCTCACTTCAATCCTTGGGTTCAT
>CAXBQM010000054.1:0-8160 GCA_963978235.1 uncultured bacterium
TGTCATCCAATTAGCCTTCAGCGTTTTTGAGCGAACATCTGCACAATTGACTACTCAGGAATTTGCGCGTGTCGTCGCGCTGGATGGTTACTCAAATACAGATGACAACTATGCCAAGAGAGAACATATTTCTACTTCGCTGGTGATGATGCCAAGTGGAAAGAAATTAGTTGTCACGAGATCAATAGATAAGAGAAATGCCTTAAGTCAGGCGGCCATTCCATTTTTCGGAGAAATCAGTCGAAATGTATTTGGAATTGCAATCTCAGAACAAGATTAATTCGAAGTAGAAAGCCACTGTAAGCAGATGATCGCAAATAGATTTGCTCGCCAAGTTCACCGGAAAGAAGTTCACCGGAATGAGAAACCATTCGTGGCTTATGTCAGGAATTATCGTCAGATCACGTTCAGAAATCGATTGAATTCTGCATGGAGCGAAGAAGGCTCGGCAATCACCGAGTTCTTAATTCTAACCTTGCCCCTCTTCTTGCCATTAATTATTTTTCTTACGGATTTTTCAATACTGACAAATCGAGAAGTTAATTATCAAACCATTGCTCGTCAAGCAATTAGAGCATTTGTTTCAAGTGAGAATGTTTCGCAAGGCACTGCTGATGTTCAATTCATTATGGAGCAGGCGGGAATCAGGAATAAAGTTGATGTATCAATTCAATGCGTAAGTGGCCCTTGTTTCACTCCAGAGACTCTTGTGAAACTAACTTTGAGTCGAAAAACGTCTTTCCATACCGTATCTCAAAATGAAAAAGGAACCATCCCATACTCAGAACTTGAAAAAGAGCGTGAAATAGTGGCAACAGTTTATGAACGATTCGATCGATGGTTTTCACCATGAAGTTAAGGTTATTGCGTAGGATAAAACAGAAGTCGATTCAATTTGTCTCTGACGAAAAAGGTTCTTTAGCTCCTTTGGTAATTGGTTTATTCATTATCGCTTCGGTTGTTTCGTTATCAATTGTTGACTACTCATATGTCATCCTTAAGCAACGCGTACTTGATCAAATTAATGAGCGGGCTATCCAACGTGCTGCGCACGAAATTGATTTCGCTCGTTATTACACGCATGGTTTAGACGAATTTGCGCTCACCCAAAATCGATCAGAAAGTCAGTATCGAGTGCCAATTGATTGTGAGAAAGCCAGAAATACATACCAAGAGGAATTCATTAATTCGATGCAATCTTCATCCGGAGCAAAGAATTCACAGGAGAAGAGTTTGCAAATTCACCACAATGATTGGTGGCTCATTGAAAATTTCACCTGCGATGGAAATTCGATTTATGCGCGAGTTACTGAGTTTGTTCAACTTCCTTTTCAACTTCCAATTCTCGGTATATATAACTCGAAAATTCATGCGAGAGCTGGTGCATTCAGTGCAACAAAATAGATATATCCTTTGAAGATGTCCGCCAGAGACTTTGATCAAGAGATAAAGACGTTGAGTGCCACGTTGGTATCAATTGAGAAAGTTGTGGATTTACCGAAGTTGCGAAGTGAATTACAAGAACTTGAGGCTGCTGCTGGCGTTCCCAATTTATGGGACAACCCAGAAGAAGCTCAGAAAGTAACGAGCAAACTCTCTCGAGTGCAGAGTGAAATCAATCGAATCTCAGGACTTAGACAAAGGCTTGATGATCTTCCGGTGTTACTTGAACTTGCTAACAATGAAAACGATTCCAGTGTGTTAGAGGAAGCTTCGAAAGAACTCGATTCATTAATCAAAGCTATTGGAGATTTAGAAGTACAAACTCTGTTAAGTGGTGAATACGATCAACGAGATGCGCTCATCACCATACGTTCTGAAGCAGGTGGAGTTGATGCCGCTGATTGGGCAGAAATGGTCTCGCGAATGTTCTTGCGATATTGCGAATTACATCAATATCAAACCCAAGTCTTAGAAACTTCTTATGCTGAAGAAGCAGGTATTAAATCAACGACATTTAAAGTTACTGGTTCATATGCTTATGGCACGCTCTCTGTTGAACAGGGAACTCATCGACTTGTTCGGATTTCGCCATTCGATAGCCAGAATCGACGCCACACATCGTTTGCTGGCGTAGAAGTTGTTCCCGTGGTTGATCAAAGCGATCACATTGTTATTGATGAGAAAGATATTCGAGTCGATGTGTACCGATCTTCTGGTCCCGGCGGACAAGGAGTAAATACAACGGATTCCGCCGTTCGCATCACTCACATTCCGACCGGAATTGTTGTTTCCTGCCAGAACGAACGTTCGCAGATTCAAAATCGAGCAACTGCGATGGCAGTTCTTCAATCAAAACTTTTAGAGAAACGCAATCAAGAAGAACGCGCCAAGATTGATGCTCTGCGCGGAGATAATTCAGGTTCGTGGGGAAATCAGATTCGCTCTTATGTTCTTCATCCTTACCAAATGGTCAAAGATCATCGCACTGATTTTGAAACGGGAAATACCCAAGCAGTTCTCAATGGTGAACTCGATGGATTTATTGAGGCGGGGATTCGCTGGCGAAGATCGGCTAGTAGTAAGTAAGACTCGAAATTTCTCATCAGTGCGAGATATTGAGTGTGAATAAATCCATATCCCGCGTGTAATTCTTAGATTCACAGGAAAAGTTCGGACAAATACGGCTGAATTACAGGAGCAATCGAGAGTTCTTTCATAAGATTTCGTCATGATTCGTTTTGAGAAGGTCACCAAGATCTATCCCAAGACTGAACAACCCGCTTTAAATCAGGTTGACCTGAATGTTGAGAAGGGTGAGTTCGTCTTCCTCGTCGGACTTTCCGGCTCTGGTAAATCTACTTTTCTCCGATTAGTTCTCCGCGAAGAGAAACCAACATCAGGAACAATTCACGTCGCAGGAAAAGATTTAGCAACCCTTCCTAATTCAAAAGTTCCAGAACTTCGACGACAAGTTGGAACGGTCTTTCAAGATTTTCGATTATTGAATAACAAAACGGTCTTTGAGAACGTCGCTTTCACGCTTCATGTCCTTGGTTACTCCAAGAAAGAGATTGCACGAGAAGTTCCTGAAGTCCTTGAACTTGTAGGGCTAGCCGAAAAAACAGATCGATTACCAGGTGAGCTCTCCGGCGGCGAACAACAGCGAGTGGCAATTGCCCGCGCATATGTCAGCCATCCCGCAATCTTGATTGCCGATGAACCAACCGGAAACTTAGATCCGGCAACGTCGGTTGGAATTATGAAATTACTCGATCGCATTAATCGCGATGGCACCACAGTTGTTATGGCTACCCATGACTCAGGAATCGTCGATCAAATGCGTAAACGAGTTATTGAGTTAGATTCAGGAAATGTTGTCCGTGACCAAGTTCGAGGTGTTTACGGATATACCGGCTAGGTGAGGAGGTAAGAAATGCGAGCGGGATTTATTCTGAGTGAAGTTCGAATTGGACTTCGTCGTAACCTCACCATGACTTTTGCGGTCATTATTACTGTTGCTATTTCCCTTTCCTTACTTGGCCTTGGACTTCTTGCTAATTCCCAAGTTCGGGTGATGAAAGATTATTGGTACGACAAGATTGAGGTGTCGGTCTATCTCTGCGGTGCACTTTCGGAATCTTCGTCATGTTCAGGTGGCGTCATTACCGATGCCCAACGAATGGAAATCCAGAAGGATCTCCAAGATCTTCCCGTAGTAGAAGCGGTTTACTACGAATCACAATCTGAAGCTTTCCAGCGCTTCCAAGAGAGATTTAAAGGTTCGGCAATTGCGCAGAACGTCACGCAAGATCAATTACCAGAATCATTCCGCGTAAAACTCACTGACCCGACGAAGTTTGCAGTAGTGGAAAGCGCATTCACTGGTAGACCAGGCGTGGATATTGTTCAAGATCAGCGAACCATTCTTGAGAAGTTCTTCCGTTTACTTAATGTTTTACGAGATGGTGCGCTCGTCATAGGTCTTGCCAGCGTACTTACTGCGGCGTTACTTATAAGCAACACATTACGGTTAGCGGCATTTAATCGTCGTCGCGAAACGAATGTGATGAAACTCGTTGGCGCAAGTTCCTTCTCCATACAACTTCCATTTATTTTGGAAGGTGTAATTTCGGCGCTCTTCGGTTGGGGTTTTGCTACTGCACTTCTCGTCGGATTTAAATACGTGGTTCAGTCCAAAATTGCTCCGCTTCTGACTTTCACTAACTTTTTTGGATGGGGCGATGTCTGGGTGGCTTCGGCTTACCTGCTCATCGCTGGCCTCTTCGTCTCTTCGCTCGCTTCGCTTATTACGTTGCGTAAATATCTCAAGGTTTAGATCTCCACCTTTATTTAACGCGTCATTAATTCCGCACCTTGTTTTCGCTCCATCCTTTACCCTTTACGTAGTGAAAAAGAACCAATATTTAAAACAAGAGTGGTATCGAGAGGAACTAAAGAAGTAAAACGCCATGGTTAAGGAAACGGGAAGAAAACTCATCGCGCAGAATAAAAAAGCGCGCCATGATTACTTCATAGAAGAAACCTATGAATGTGGTCTTGTGTTAACTGGTACCGAAGTGAAATCACTTCGTGCTGGTCGAGCATCGCTCCTTGATGGTTTCGCCATGGTCATAGACGGAGAGATTTGGTTAACCGGTGTTCATATTCCCGAATACAACGAAGGGTCGTGGACTAATCACACACCACGACGAGACCGAAAACTTCTTCTCCATAAACGCGAGATTGAAAAATTAATCGGTAAGACTAAACAGAGTGGCTTAACACTTATTCCCACTACTCTCTATTTCAAAGATGGAAAAGTAAAAGTAGAGATAGGTTTGGCAAAAGGAAAGAAAGCACACGATAAACGCGCATCGTTAATGGAGAAACAAGCCGATCGAGAAATCGAGCGCGAGATGTCACGAAATATCTCCGGCAAGAGTTCAAACCGTGCGCCATCACGCGGAAAATATTCAGATTACGACGACTAATTTTTATCAGTCAGTGATTGCGGTTACACTTAGCCAAGCTTTCTAGCTCACACTATTTAATCCGTACGGTTTAAATATCTTGGGGGTGAACGGTCTCGACTTAGGATGTTGAGGCAGGGGAAGCGGGCCGAGGAAGCCGGGATGATCTCGTTAACCAACAACCCCGTGCAAACAACATAGACGCCAGTAATACTGACGCCGATTTCGCCCTCGCTGCCTAAGCGAGCTCCGAAATCCGTTACGCCAAGTTTGTTCTCGCCTTGGCATGTAACGTCGCTAGAGGACTCACTTCTTATTAAGGTTGCGATTAACTAGAAGGAAATCAAACGCAAATGAGTTCGTTGACTACTTGTGCGTGTGAGAGTCAGAACTGAGAAAACGTTAATCGCACTACGCCCGTAGAAGCCCTGTTTTAGTACCTGAGGACCCGGGTTCGATTCCCGGCACCTCCACTAGAAGTGTTAGTGATCTCTATTTTTCTTTTGTATCTGCTTAATAACTCGATACATTGCTAAAGATGATGATGAAATTCCGATCAGCCCCATGAATGTAGCCCCCGGAGAAATTCTTTGCGTTACCAAATAAGTACCCACTAATAGGGCGGGAATTCCAAAGAGGAAGAGAAAGAAAATCCTTCCAATCTCAAGTTTGCCAGTGAGATTTTTGAGAAACGAGAGCAGAAAACTTAAAGGGCCACCAATGAATGCAATTGAAACGATGAGTGCGGCGAGAAGGGCGAGGGATTCCATGAAGAAACTCTACATTTGATGAGTCACCAATATGCGCATAAGCCACTTAAGCAACTTCGGCCAAATGTGGAGGGAACCCAAATTAAGCTAATCTCAAAATAGATTGGCCGACTAAATTCAGATAATCTCAAAATAGAGCGCTGACTAAATTCAGAATTTGTCGAAGCTTTGTGGCCGAGTGATTTGAGATAATGCCCTCGTAGATTTACTCAGCGAGAAGGAGATACTCTTCTTGTTATCACTTCGGTTAACTTAATGAAAAGAACTTATGTAACATCAATTATGGGTGGTGGTTTGACCCGGTAAGTCTTGCCGGTGGGAGACGTCCAGATACAACATCCTTCACCATCAACTCTTAGTTGCCAGTTATTGTGTGTTTTCAAAACATGATGTCTTCTGCATAGCGAAACAAGGTTTTCTGGGTTTGTCTCGCCGCCGGTATCCCAACTTTTGACGTGATCAATATCGCCGATACGAGAAGGTTGTCGGCACCCCGGAAAGCGACAAGTTTTATCTCGAGAGATGATGAAATTACGGAGTGCTTGGCTTGGAATATAACTTTCTCGACCCAAATCAAGTAATTCACCTGTAAGTGGCTCGGTAATAAATCGCTTCCATTGCGAATCGTTACTCAACTCTCGAACGAGAAATGGTGGGATAACGGTGCCATCATCAAGTTTTGCAGGATTATTTTGAAGTCCGAGAAGAGTTTCTAGATCAACCGTTACATTTACTGTGGTCTTAATTCCTTGCGGAACGTACTCTCCTTCAATAGCAGAGAGAAAGTGTGTGGCAATCTCTACTGCTGCATCTGCTCTGCGGTTATCAATTCGACGATCTTTCTCCACTTGCGTTGCGCCCGATAGCGGTATTCGTTCAGATTCTCGACTCGAGTCTTTACGAGCGCCGTTCATCCGAGCACCGGCTTCAATCGCTTGTTTAATAGCTTGACCTTCAACTGAATTAACGAAGATATGAATCTCCATCATTCCATTCTTCTCTTCAAAAAACTCGACTCGACGATGCTGGAGCTCTTCACTCACTTTCTCCGCGAAAATTTCTGGATCATGTTGCGCGATGAGATAGCGAGTGCGATTGGAAACTTGTCTAGGCGTATGATGTTCAGCAAAGGCAATAACTGCCATTTCGATTGCCTCAATATCTTTAGGATCAAAACCTGAACGAATGGCGCTATCAAGATCTTGCGCAATAAAGCGAGCATGTTCTGGTGAAATTTCGCCATACTTCAACGCCTCTTGTGTGCGAGGAAGTGAGGTAGCCAGCGTTCGTGCAACATCGATTCGAACTTGTGCATTACCTACCGACATTCGTAAAGCCGAGGCGACTTCCTCTCTAGCAGGGTCATCTGCACCATCCCACAGTGATTGCGCAATTTTCTCTTCAGTACCAGAAATTGCGACCGTAACTTGATCAATTAAATGTTGAACAAAACTCTGTAGTTTCTGAAAGGTAGCCAGGAGATCAACTTGCGCACTTGCGGAGAGTCGATTCGGGTCAATATTTTCAATCTCAGTCAGCAATTTTCCGCAGGCGCGACTATTTCGCAGTCGGAGAATATTCTCGTCAGAAAAGTGCTGTGAAGTGAGCATGGGTGAATGATGAAGTGGCGCACTGACAATGGCGATAAATTTTCCCGTTCCACATTGTGGATTGTGGATAAAAAATTTATCTACGTTGGGCTATTCACCGCTCTTCCCTAATCGAATTCCCACCATCAATAACAATCATCTGCCCAGTGACATAACTTGCTTCCGCCGATGCTAACCACGCAATCGCAGAAGCAATTTCAAGTGGCGTACCTGAGCGTTTCATCGGTGTAAGTAACCCTTGGGATTTTTCAAAATCATTTGACGACTCAGTAGCGATCCAGCCAGGTGCGATTGCGTTGACGGTTACTGCGCTGTTATTAGCGCCAGTTGTCGCTTCGTCGAGTGCAAGTGCGCGAGTGAAACCGACGAGCGCTGCTTTGCTACTGGCATAGGCAACTTCGTGCGACATCGCCATGAGTGGGCCGGTGACACTTGAGATATTGATGATGCGACCACGAGTGGATTTACGGATGAAGGGGAGCGCTGCTTTAGTGAGAAGAAATGCGGAGGTGAGATTTCGTTGAAGCGATGCGTTCCATCCTTCCAGCGTCAACTCATCGATACTTCCAACTTCTCCCAAATCGTGCGCACCGCTTTGAACGCTCGTCATTCCTGCGTTATTAACGAGAACATCAATACCACCAAGAGTTGCAACGACGTGTGGAATAAGTTCGGCAACAAACGTTGCATCACCTAAATCACCATGTGATGCATGTGCAACATGGCCCAACTCTTTTAATTCGCGCGCGCGAGATGTCACCCGATCAGTGCGGCCAACGAGATAGACCGAAGCGCCTTGTTGCGCGAGCAATTTTGCGGAAGCAAACCCAATTCCGGTGGCTGAACCAGCGCCGGTAATAAGGGCTC
>CAXBQM010000055.1:0-7966 GCA_963978235.1 uncultured bacterium
CGAAGTGGCCAGGTGCGTATCCGATAACAGTCGATACAGCCCAAGGAGCGCATTTCACGGATATTGATGGCAATACCTATATCGATCTCTGTTTAGGCGATACGGGTTCGATGACAGGGCACTCACCTGCGCCAACTGTTGCTGCGATATCAGCACAGATGAATCGCGGGATGACGGCGATGTTGCCAACAGAGGATGCGGCGATTGTTTCGGGTGAATTAGCGCGACGATTTGGGTTGCCGTTGTGGCAATTCACTGTCTCGGCAACGGATGCCAATCGACATGCGATTCGATACAGCAGATTAATTACTGGAAAATCAAAGATCATTGTGATTGATCGGTGTTATCACGGAAGCGTTGACGAAACATTTGCGACGTTAGATTCGGCAGGGAAGACAATTTCGCGTGAAGGAAATATTGGTGCGCCAGTCTCGCTCGATCAAACAACGAGAGTTGTTTCATTTAATGATCTAGCGGGTATGGAAGAGGCGCTCAAACATGGTGATGTCGCTGCGATATTGATGGAACCGGCGATGACAAATGTTGGAATTGTTTTACCTGATGATGGATATCTCAGCGCTATTGGTGAACTAGCAAAGAAATATGGAGCGGTATGGATTATTGATGAAACGCACACGATCTCGGTTGGTGCAGGTGGCATGACAGCAAATCTTGGGCTCAAGCCAGATATGTTGACGATTGGAAAAGCAATCGGTGGTGGAATTCCAACTGGAACCTTTGGCATGACTCACGAGATTTCTCAGCGCATAGCCAAAAAAGTTGAACGGGAAGTTATCGATACTGGCGGAATTGGTGGAACGTTGGCGGGTAATGCGCTTTCCCTAGCGGCAATGCGGGCGACGTTAACTGAAGTACTTACCGAGGCTGCCTTCGAAAAGATGATTCCGCTCGGCCAGCGCTGGTGTGATGGTGTTGACGCAGTAATCAAGGAGTTCTCATTACCGTGGCATTGTTCACGGCTAGGTGCTCGTGGTGAGTATCTCTTCTTAAATCGAGCGCCGAGAAATGGTGCGGAAGCTGCGGCAGCGGGAGATTTTGAACTTGAGCAATATATTCATCTTCGATTACTCAATGATGGTTTCTTGCTCACGCCGTTTCATAATATGGCACTAGTTTCGCCTTACACAACAGCGTCTGACATAGATGCACATACCGAAGCGTTTAGAAAGATGTGCGAAGAGCTCGTCTCGGCTTAAACGGTGCGATAGAGAACATCGCGACCGGATTCAGTAAATCCAATCGATGTGTAGAGATTAATCGCTGAAGAGTTAGTTTCATCAACATAGAGCAAGACCGAGTTGAGCCCTTGGTAGCGGAGATGATGTAGTCCAGCAAGTGCAATGTCTTTGCCAAGTCCGCGACCAGAATAATCAGGATTGATACCCATAATGTAAATCTCACCGATTGGTTCGTGGTCATGGTGATCGTTACTTTCGCCATGGCTATGAGTATGACCGCCATGGATCTTTGTCCAACAAAAGCCAATAATGTTTGATTGATCGATTGCGAGCAGAAATCCTCGGGGATCAAACCACGCTTCATGGGTACGAATATCAAGGTCCTTACTTGTCCATTGGCCTTGTTCGGGATGTCCGGCAAAAATTCGATTGTTGAGCGCTAACCATTCTTCATTATCGATATCAAGGAGAAAACTTCGAATGGTTGTTGCTGAGTTTGGAAGAGGAATATCGTCGGTTAATTTTCGTTGCATGTGAATGACACTTCGAACTCGCTGAAAACCATTATGAATCGCAAGGTTTTGAGCACCTGGTAAATCGCCATGCGACCAGAGTCGAAGCCGCTGGCCAGCAACTTCTTTGACACGTGAAAGTAGTTCTCTGCCGTTTCCTTGGTTTCTATAGTCAGGATGGATAACTAATTCAGCGCTCGGGCCATCTACTTGATCAGTGGTATCAAGGTGCGCATAACCAATGAGTGTGCCATTTATTTCGTGGAGGATATGCGTATCTGCGCGGTCGCCGCCGTGGCGTAGATGAAGCAAGACGTGGTCAGCAATTGGCGGAATTCCATCATGGCTTCGGGCAAGCTCAATCAATTCAAGGACTTGAGATTGAGTTGTGTGATCGAGGTGCTGTAAAACTTTCACGAGAGAAGTTCGGAGAGCGATGCATCCTTGCCGTTGAGTGTGAAGCGATATCCCACGTTACGAACTGTGCCAATGATTGATTCAAATTCAGGACCAAGTTTTGAGCGAAGGCGTCGAATATGCACGTCGACTGTTCGTGTACCACCGAAGTAGTCATAGCCCCAGATTTCTTGCAAGAGTTGGGAGCGAGTGAAAACTCGACCGGGGTGCTGTGCGAGATATTTTAGAAGTTCAAATTCCTTAAAAGTTAAATCAAGTGATCGGCCTTTTATTTTTGCGGTGTAGCTCTTCTCATCAATAATTACTTCGCCACTACGAATTTCGCCAGATGTTGGATCAGCAGCAATTCGCAGCGCTTCAACTTTTCCGATTGCAACTCGAATACGCGCATCTGTTTCGGCAGGACCAGCAGTATCAAGGATGACATCATCAACTCCCCACTCGGCTGAAAGTGCAGTGAGACCACCTTCAGTGGTGATGGCGATAATGGGGCAACCAACGCCAGTACTAGTAAAGAGCCGCGCAAGTGCTTTTGATTGCGGAAGATCGCGCCGGGCATCGAGGAAAACGAGATCAACATCAGGAACATCGACGAGGACAGATGATTCAGCCGGAAGAATTTTGACCGTATGTTGCAACAAGGCGAGCGCAGGTAATACTTCAGCGCTTGCGCCTAAAGTATTAGTAAGTAAGAGAATGCGTGCCATAAGAGTGCAAGGGTACTTGAAGCAGAATGCACTCGAAAATTGGAGTGAGCCTAGACTTCGCATATGTCGCCATCGCCAGTCCTCGTTGAAGACGGTCCTGATAAAGGTGCGGTCTGGCATTGTGGTGAAGTAGCGAAGGAACAGCGCGCGTTAGCTGAGGGTAGAGCGTGGGCAGATTTATCGCATCGCACCGTTATTGCTGTTAGCGGCGAAGAGCGATTGACGTATTTACATGCTGTGACAACGCAATTTGTAGAAAATCTTCAACCCGGAGTGTGGCACGACGCATTAATCCTGGATGCACAAGGACATATTGCTCATCAATTTATTCTGGTTGATGATGGCGCGACAACTTATTTACAGGTCGATAGTGAGCGCGCTGAACCACTCATAAATTATTTAAACAAGATGAAATTTATGATGAAAGTTGATGTGCAAGATGCATCAAGTGATTTTGTTATTGTGCGAGCACCAGGAAAATCAGATGCGATAGGTGGACCGTACGCGCTCGTTCCGGTCAGTGAGAAAAAAGAAACATTTGAAGCATTCAATCAAGCAAATCTACAAGTGGGAATGTGGGCACTTGAAGCCGAGCGAGTAGCACACGGTAGAGCGCGAATTGGATTAGAGACTGATCACAAATCTATTCCTAACGAATTAGGTTTCTTAAATGGCGCGGTCCATATGAAGAAAGGCTGTTATCCAGGGCAAGAGACTGTCGCCAAAGTATTTAATCTGGGACATCCGCCTCGTCGATTGGTCTTGCTTCACCTTGATGGCAGTGATGTGAAGATTCCATCACACGGCACTCCAGTCTTGAATGGTGAAACTGAAGTGGGATTTGTCGGGACCGTTGCGCGACATTATGAATTGGGAACGATTGCGTTAGCGATGATTAAACGAACTGTGCCCAAAGATGCAACGCTGCACGTCGCCGGAATTCCAGCGTCACAAGAGATTCTTGTGCCGAATGAATAAAGCCTTTGGTCAATAAGTAGAATCAGCTAATGGAAATCCTCACCACAATTCTCTTAATCCTTGCGTGTGCGGGTGTGGGATTGGCGTTAATTGGCCAGGCAATGAAATCAATACGAGCGCTACGACGAGTAGCCAGTAAAGGACAGCAGTAATGGCATTTGTTATCCCAGAAGGTTTACATCCAGATCTCATGCCGTTGGCGTGGATGGTGGGAACGTGGCGCGGGAAAGGCCATGGTGAGTATCCCGGAATCCAGCCATTTCAATTCGCTCATGAAGTGACTTTTAACCACGATGGTCGTGCTTTCCTCACCTATTTTTCTCGTTCGTGGATCATCGATGACAACAACGAGATCATCAAGCAATCCGCATCAGAGACTGGATTCTGGCGAGTTTCTGGTGAGAAGAAGTTAGAAGTTTTGATTTCTCATAGCACTGGAATTACTGAAGGTTGGGTTGGAATGTTTGATGGACCAAAGATTCAGTTAGTAATGGATCAAGGTTATTCCGCTCCTACTGCGAAAGTTGTTAATGAAGGACAACGTTTATACGGACTTGTTGAAGGCGAACTCTTCTTTGCCTACGACATGGCGTACGGCGACCACAAATTACAAGCACATGTGTGGTCGACGTTGCCGCGGTCTACTAATTAACCTTCATTATTAGCGATGACTTCAGTTTTAGCGGTGATAGGTACGTTTCGCTGACGTAAATGCAGTGAACTGCGATGCAGATGTCATTGAAGTATTGATTTCAATACTTAATGTGCCATCGCTATTTACTTGGATACCTACGACACCAATTGTTTGTCCGGCAGAGAGCGTGTAACCAACTGCCCATGGTGCTTTCGTTCCATCAACTCGCGCAGTTGTTCCAGCTGGCTCGGTTGGTGAGGCAGTGACGAGTTTGTATGCGACAAGTCCGTTGCTTGCAGTTAATTTATCTGGCGCTACGGAACTTCCTTCAACAACCATCATGGCTTGCTTGAAATCACCGTTGGGATCAGTAAACCAACCTGCAGAGAAAATCCATTTTGAATTATCGACTTCATGAGGTGCGATTGCTAAATGGCTCCATGGGTAGCCATTCTTTCCGGCTGGCGCACCGTATACCGGAGATGTTGAATTGAGAATGTTCGAATCTAGTTGTCCGCCGTAACCATTAGTTCCGGCAAGGAACCAGTTTCCGCTTGCAGTACCGGCAACATCCCAATCAATCTTGCCTGAGGTTGTACTTGCCTTACGTTGAATTTGATCAGTCATCGCAGTACGAATGGTTGGGGTGAAATATTGCAAATAATCGGTGGTGTATGGCTTCCACGCATCACCTGTTAAATAGGCAAACGGATTAACAAATCCGCTCAACCAACTGTTGCCATCGAAGGTATTGAAATCAAGTGGGTTATCGCGTTGTTGACCAAATTCTTGACCGGCTTTTACCGCCACCATTGGTCGAAGAATTTCATTGGTTGATAGTTTGCTTGCATAGCTAGCGAGAACTCCGGAGATCTTATTGAGAACCATGTACACGGTATAAAGATTGCAATCATGGCGGATAACTACGCGAAGTGTTTTGAGTGAATTACCTAAAGTGCTGACTTCAACAATAGTTCCATCAGCAGGTGCGGTCACAGAAACAAAATCGCTATCGCTCACTGAAGTTTTTGAAAGAACTTTTAAACCTAAGTACGCGTGATCGATTGGAGTTACGTGATCGCCAATCATCGCGCCATAAGGAATAGTTGGAGCGAGTTGGTCGAGTGGAACAACCGGACTGGTGAATGAAACCGAACTTGCTCGACAGCTTGTTTCCTTAGCGTTGGGATCACTAATTGCTTGTGGAAGTGAGGGATACCAAGCAGGGCGTGAGCTCCATCCACCGCTAGGCATTGTTGGTGCATCAGTTGAAATTGGCCAGGCATATTTTCCGCTTCGACAGACAAGTGTTTGACCAGATGTTGTCAGCGTGAGCGAACCTGAAGTAGAGCAGTTTGCACCGAAGCTAATGGAGTTAGAACTACTGCCTGATCCGCCACCAGATCCACTTCCTGATCCACTTCCCGAACCAGAATTATTTGAAGTTTGTGGACGCCACGAAGATTTTCCATCGCCGCCAAGTGTGCAATACATCGTTACACCAGCAGTGGTTACGCCGGTCTTTGGGCCATTTGCATCGCAGAGAATTCCTTCGGTAACAGTCGAAGAATTTGATGGGGAACTCGAATTAGATGTTTGTTGTGAAGAAGTTTGTTGTGAAGAAGTTTGTGGCGAAGTGTTTGACGTATTACTAGTGGAAACTTTGACGCCTTTAGACCAGACCAATTTCTTTCCGGATTTAATGCAGGTGTATTCGTAACCGGCAGCGACCTGCTTGAGATTGAGCTTGGTACATGTCGACCCTGCTTTAGGCGCAGCCGCTTGAGTTGCGGTAAAGAACCCGAGAAGTAGTGGCAGTGATGAAAGAATGGCGACAGTACGAAGTTTCATGGCGCGACTGTAGACGAGAGGATGTTGCAAGAGAAGATGGCCACGATAAATTCTGGTGGGATTTTGGTCGAAGTAGTTCGACATCAACTCGTGGAATCAGTTCATAGCGGACATCTTGCGATACTCGATAAAAATGGCAAACCAATTCTGGAAATCGGCGATCAGGAATTTCTGGTTTATCCAAGATCGGCGATTAAAGCGATACAAGCCTCAGCAATGGTCAGATGTGGATTGGATCTGGACGATGAACTTCTGGCGTTGGTCTGCGCGAGCCATGCTGGTTCGCAGATTCATCAAACAAATGCGCTCAAGATTTTGGCAGGTGGTGGGCTAACAGAAGCCGCACTTTCGAATACTCCGGATAAACCATTAGGGATAACGGAGCGGAAAGAATGGGGCGATAAGAAGCCGACGTCACTTGCGGCTAATTGCAGCGGAAAACATGCTGGGATGGTTGTTACCGCAGCGACAAATAATTGGGATGTAGGAAGTTATAGAGATTCAAACCATCCGCTACAAATTGCATGCCGTGAGGAACTCGAAAAATTAAGTGGCGAGAAGATTTCTACGATCTCGGTTGATGGCTGTGGTGCACCGCTCTTCGCACTTACTTTCAGTGGGTTAGCTCAAGCGATTCACCATTTGATGATTTCAAAAGATCCAATCCAGCAACGAGTGACGAGCGCATGTAGAAAATATCCAGAGATGGTTTCTGGACCAGGGCGATTGCCAACTGTGGCGATGCAGAAAGTTGATGGGCTTTTTGTTAAAGATGGCGCAGAAGGCGTGATGGTGGCAGGACTTAGTAGTGGCGAGACGATTGTGTGGAAGATGAGTGATGGTTCGCAACGAGGTGCGGGTGCACTTCTCAGCGCTGCGTTAAAACACATCGGAATTGATGTGGAGTTTGAGCGTGAAAATGTGATGGGCGGCGGCCAAGTTGTAGGAGAAATTCGCGCGAGTAAACTCGTGCGCTATGTCGAGTAAATCCACCAAAGCCAATCGCGTCGCGACGTTGATGGTGCATACCTCGCCGTTAGAGCAGGCAGGTATCGGCGATGCCGGTGGAATGAATATTTATGTAGTTGAAAGCGCAAAGAAAATGGCTGCTTCCGGCGTTGAAGTAGATATTTTCACTCGTTCAACTCAATCAGGCTTACCTGAAGTTGTAGAGCTTGCGCCGGGTGTCAATGTGCGCCACCTTGAAGCCGGCCCTTATGAAGGAATTTCTAAAGATGAATTGCCATCACAATTATGTGCGTTGACTTCATCATTTATGCATGTGGAAGCGCGTTTTCCGCGCGGTTATTACGATGTTATTCATTCGCATTATTGGATTTCCGGTCAACTAGGTTGGATGGTTTCGGAGCGAACTGGTATTCCATTAATTCACACCATGCACACGATGGCTAAAGTGAAGAATTTATCGCTCGCCGAAAATGAAACGCCAGAGCCTAATACCCGTGCGATTGGCGAAGAGCAGGTTGTGCACGCTTCGAAAGCACTAATTGCAAATACTGATGCGGAAGCGGCCGCGTTAGTTTCGTTATATAGCGCCTGCCCAGATGATGTCTATGTAGTCGCGCCAGGTGTTGATCTTTCAACGTTCAAGATCGGTGCCGGAAAGAAAGTAACGCGCGAGAAACTTAATATTGCTCCGGATGCACT
>CAXBQM010000056.1:0-7950 GCA_963978235.1 uncultured bacterium
TTACGTGGTCCACGAGGCGGCATGATTCTCAGCAAAGCGGCACATGCAGCTGCGATTGATAAAGCTGTATTTCCAGGGATGCAGGGCGGACCCATCATGAGTGCGGTTGCCGGTAAAGCGATCGCGCTAAAAGAGTGTGCTACCGCCGAATATCAGACATACGCAAAGAATGTGATTAAGAATTGTCAGGTTCTTGCCAGCTCACTTGAAAAAGAAGGAATGCGTGCAGTCTCGGGCGGCACTCAAACTCACTTGGCGCTTATAGATATTCGTAACACAGGAGTCAATGGCAAAGTTGCTGATGAACGATGTGGTGCATCGGGAATAACGCTCAATAAGAATTCAATTCCTTACGATCCAGAAACGCCTGCGGTAACAAGTGGTATTCGAGTGGGATCAGCAGCAATCACTACGCAAGGCATGAGTGAATCAGAGATGCCACAGATTGCATCTTTCATTGGTCGTGCGATTCGCGATGGCGGAGATGCAACAAAAGCAGCAGAGATTCGCAGAGAAGTACATGACTTCACAGCGAAATTTCCAGTGTATAAACGTTAAAAATTAAATGCGCGAATACCTCTTAACTGGGCTGGTTGCGGCAGCGCTCTGTTATGTCTTGACACCCTTTATTCGAAACATGGCAATTCGGTTTAAAGCGATGGCAGATGTACGCGAACGCGATATCCATAATGTGAGCACACCTCGGTGGGGTGGCGTCTCGATGTGGCTCGCTATGGGTTTAACGCTCCTCTTCGCGCAACACATGAGACTTGTTGGTCGCGCTTACTCCAGAGAATTACTCGGAATTTTTTTAGCAGCAACATTTGTTTTGATTCTCGGTGCCATTGATGACAAATTCGAACTCGATGCAGTGACGAAATTAGCGGGTCAAGCTTTAGCCGGCGGAATTTTATTGCTGAATGGCGTTCAAGTTCTCTGGTTACCAATCAATGGAGTTGTTATATTGCCAGCGAACATTGGGCAATTGCTCACAGTGATAATTGTTGTCGTCATTATCAACGCGGTGAATTTTATCGATGGCTTGGATGGGCTGGCGGTGGGAGTTGTTGCTATTGCAGCGAGTTGTTTCTTTGCCTTCTCTTATTTATTGGCGGTATTAAATGGCTTTACCCGTGCTGGCGCACCGTCGCTAATGACAGTGATTCTGGTTGGACTCTGCGTTGGCTTCTTAGCGCACAACGCGTATCCAGCTCGCATGTTTATGGGGGATTCTGGCTCCATGTTTCTCGGTTTAATGCTCGCTGCATCAGCAATCACTCTCACTGGGCAGATTGATGCAAATGCGCTCTCAGAAGAGAATGGTCGATCAACACTTGTACCGCTTCTTCTTCCGTTTGCTGTGCTTGCCATTCCACTCTTAGATTTGATTTGGGCAGTTGTTCGCAGAGCGCGCTCCGGAAAATCACCATTTGCACCAGATAAATTACATTTACATCATCGATTGCTTGATACGGGTAATTCTCAAACGCGTACCGCTATCGTTCTTTATTTATGGACAGCAACATTTGCGGTCCCGGTAACAATTGCCGCTTTTGCTCCGCTGTGGATTGCAATACTTATTGGAGTAGTACTTCTTGCTCTCTCGTATTTTTCTCGAAAACGGGAGTTAACTTTTAGTGAGTAATAATCGTCCAATAGAAGTTCAATTATGGCGTGGCGCGATAATCCCAGCGCTTACTGTGGCGGTACTCGGCAATGTGATTGCTTACGTAGTGCGAGGAATTTCTGGTCTTATCGCGGGAATTTTCTCATTAGTGATTGTTGTGATTTTTTTCGCGGTGCATCTTGCTATTGCAAAAGTTGCCGATCGTTTGGATCCGACGATGGTGATGGTCTTAGCGATGGGTTCCTATATTGTGAAAGTAACTTTTATGGGTCTCTTCCTCGTTCTCACAATGAAATTAACTGAACCAAAATTCTTAGATCGGCCAACATTTGCGGTGATGGCAATTGCAATAACGAGCGCCTGGCTTGCCGGTGAGATCCGAGCATTTCTCAAGCTCAAACTTGTGTTGCAGACCACGAAAGAATAGGTTGGGGAAATGGCAGAGAGTAAGCGCCCGGTTAATGATGATGGCGTCTTCTGGTCGATTGTTGGCTACCTCATATCTGGCTTCCTTATTTGGGGCGGAATTGGCTATTTTGCGGACCGTTTTTTCAACACGACCGTCCTCTTGCCGGTCGGTCTCCTTATTGGGATGACGGCTGCCCTGTATTTGGTCTGGCTCCGCTTCATCAAGGAGTAGCCCGCCCGCGTCTGACTTCAGTTTGGCGCACCATCCTTTTTTGACTAAGTTTGGCGGCGGAAACAGCGCTTCCCTCCCAGCTGTGGCCAATTCCAGAAAAATTACTTTTTAACGTAACGAATAAATGGAGTTTGACCTTGTCCGTTCTGCTTGAAGGTTCCGAAGGCGGTTTCACGCCTCCGAGTTCTGCAGACTTTGAATTCGCTCCTATTTGGGGAAATTCCATCCTTGCTACCAAACCAGTTTTAATGGTCGGACTTTCCGTCATTATCGTTGCCACCTTTTTTATTATCTCTGCGCGCAAAGCTGCGATCGTGCCATCGCGACTCCAATTCGCCGGTGAGGGCATTTATGGTTTTGTTCGAAAATCTCTCGGTGAAGAAGTTATTGGACCAGAGTTTCAACGCTTCATGCCATTCCTATTCACGGTCTTTACTTTTATTTTGACCAATAATTGGTTTGGCTTCATTCCATTTTTGCAATTCCCAACGATGTCCCATATCGGATTTCCGCTTTCCATCACCATATTTACCTACTTGGTTTATCACTACACCGCGGTAAAACATCAAGGCTTTATCCCTTACATGAAGCATGTGCTTTTTATGCCAGGTGTGCCAAAACCGGTTTACGTTATTTTGACTCCAATCGAATTTGCAACATATTTCATTGTTCGACCATTAACGCTCACGATGCGTCTCTTCGCAAACATGTTCGCGGGTCACTTATTGCTTCTCGTTTTTATTCTTGGTGGCGAGCACTTAATTATGAGTGGTGCGCTCCTCAAAGTTTTCGGTGTTGGTTCGTTTGCAATGTCGATCGTCCTCTCATTCTTTGAGTTTGGCGTTCAGGCGCTTCAGGCGTACATCTTCACCCTCCTTACCTCCCTCTACATCGCAGGATCGGTGGCAGACGAGCACTAAATAGATTTGGCCAGACGCCCGTTTGGTCAATGTGTGAAAAAGAAGAGACAAAATAAAGAAGAAAGAGAAGGAAAAGACATGACAGGTTCACTCGCAATCGTGGGTTTCGGCCTTTCGACAATCGGACCAGGCCTTGCAACCGGTTTGATTTTCGCTGCTTACATCAACGGCGTTGCACGTCAGCCAGAAGCTCGTTCAGTACTTCAGCCAATTGCGTTCCTCGGATTCGCACTCGCTGAAGCGCTTGCACTCTTCGGTCTCGTACTCGCATTCGTTCTGTAATTTGGTCATTCTGAATAAGAAATAGTTCTTAACGAGAATTAACGACCTAACGAGAGAATCGAGAAGTAATCAATGAATTCAAGATATGTAGTTCTAGCGGCTGAAGGACATAGTCCAGTCATCCCGCAAACTGCGGAAATTATTGTTGGCTTAATCGCCTTCAGTATCTTGTTCATTTTGCTCCGTAAGTTTGCGGTGCCAAAGTTCGAAGCTGCCTACCAAGCACGCACTGAAGCGATTCAAGGTGGCATGGAGAAAGCCGAGAAAGCGCAACGAGAAGCAGCAGTAGCGCTGGCAAACTACACAGCACAACTCTCAGAGGCGCGTGGCGAAGCGCAAAAACTTCGCGATGAAGCACGAGTAGAAGGTGCAGCAATTATTGAACAGATGCGAAGTGCAGCCCAAGAAGAAGCAAATCGAATTACTGCTTCAGCTCGCGCTGCAATCGAGTCGGAGCGTCAGCAAGCACTTAACTCTTTGACCCAAGAAGTTGGCACGATTGCAACAAACTTGGCATCAAAGATTGTTGGCGAAGCACTTGACGACCAAGTTCGACAATCACGCGTTGTAGAACGCTTCCTTGCCGACCTTGAAGCCGGAAAGAAGTAAACGACCACAATGACACTCGCCATGAAAGCATCGAGCCGGCAATCACTTGCGGCTGCTCGTAACGCGCTTGAAAAGAAACTTACAAGCGCAGAGATCGCAGCGACAACTTCGCGCGATTTGCTTGCCATGGTCGTTGTCTTTGATTCCAATATTTCCTTGAGCCGTGCGCTCACTGATCGTTCACGTAGCGTGGCCGATAAATCTGAACTGATTAAACGGGTATTTGCGAACTCGGTAAGCGAAGTAACTCTTTCCTTCGCTCATGAGTTAATCGCACTTCGATGGTCATCGCCATCAGATTTAGTTTCTGCCATTGAAAGGCTAGGAATTGAAACTGATGCGGCTGCTGCTGAAAAGAGCAATAGCCTCGATCGACTTGAAGAAGAACTATTTTCTTTCACACAAACAGTTCGGAAATCGCCAGAGTTACGTGCAACGCTCAATGATCGCGCACGAACCGGAGCACGTAAGAGTGATCTGATTGCTTCGTTGCTCAAAGGCAAATCGCTCGAAGCCACAGTGCGACTTATTGGTGCATTAGTTGATCATCCGCGCGGTCGAAATGTTGATTCAGTTATGGCTGATCTCGCAGATGCGATTGCCGCTCGCAAGAGCCGCACCATCGCCCATGTGAAGAGCGCTGTAGTACTGACACAAGATCAAGTCGATCGCATCGCACAATCACTCTCAGCGCAGATCGGAACTCAGGTTCGCGTCAACGTGGAAATTGATGCCACTGTTGTTGGAGGGCTAAATATTCGATTCGGCGATGAAGTAATCGACGGATCGATTGCAACGAGAATTGGTAGTGCGCAACGCCTGTTGGCTGAGCGAACTGCCTAATAAATAACAAGAAACGCAGTAAACCCAAGAAGAAAAAAGCAGTAATAAGAAGTTAGAGGAGATAAAAATGGCGGAACTCACGATCCGACCCGAAGAGATTCGTAGCGCCTTAGCGGATTTCGTTAAGTCATACGATCCCGGAGTCGCAGCGCGCGATGAAATCGGCACCGTGACCGAAGCAGGCGATGGCATTGCTCGCGTCGAAGGACTTCCTTCAACGATGACCAATGAGTTGCTGAAGTTCGAAAATGGAACGCTCGGTCTTGCACTCAACCTCGATGTGCGTGAAATCGGTGTAGTTATTCTCGGCGAATTCAGTGGAATTGAAGAAGGTACGACAGTTCGTCGCACCGGTGAAATTCTCTCGGTACCAGTTGGTGACGCGTTCTTG
The DNA here is from genome assembly GCA_963978235.1 of uncultured bacterium. Taxonomy (GTDB): domain Bacteria; phylum Actinomycetota; class Actinomycetes; order Nanopelagicales; family Nanopelagicaceae; genus UBA7398. Next base: position 5,313 of record CAXBQM010000056.1, read on the forward strand.
GGTCGCGTTGTTGATGCGTTGGGCCGACCAATCGATGGCAAAGGCGAAATTAAATCTGAAACAACTCGCGCGCTTGAACTTCAGGCGCCATCTGTTGTGCAACGCCAGCCAGTGAAAGAACCGCTTGCAACAGGTATTAAAGCGATCGATGCGATGACCGCTATCGGTCGTGGCCAGCGACAGCTCATCATCGGTGACCGCCAAACCGGTAAGACTGCTGTTGCAATCGACACCATTATTAATCAACGAGATAACTGGAAATCTGGAGATCCAAAGAAGCGCGTGAAGTGCATTTACGTTGCGATTGGTCAGAAAGGTTCCACCATCGCAACAGTGAAAGCTGCGCTCGAAGAGGCAGGCGCAATGGAGTACACCACCATTGTTGCTGCACCAGCATCAGATCCAGCCGGCTTCAAATATCTTGCACCATATACCGGTTCTGCAATCGGTCAGCATTGGATGTACAAAGGCGATCACGTACTTATCGTCTTTGATGATCTCTCAAAACAAGCCGAGGCATATCGTTCGGTCTCACTCTTGCTCCGACGTCCACCAGGTCGCGAAGCGTATCCAGGCGATGTTTTCTATTTACATTCACGTCTCCTTGAGCGATGCGCAAAACTTTCTGATGAATTAGGTGGCGGTTCAATGACTGGTCTACCAATTATTGAAACAAAAGGTAACGACGTCTCCGCGTTCATTCCGACAAACGTCATTTCAATTACTGATGGCCAGTGCTTCCTTGAAACCGATCTCTTCAACGCAGGTGTTCGCCCTGCTATCAACGTTGGTATCTCGGTATCGCGCGTTGGTGGTTCCGCGCAGACCAAAGCGATGAAGAAGATTGCCGGACGTCTCCGTCTTGATCTTGCACAGTTCCGTGAACTCGAAGCGTTCGCCGCTTTCGGTTCCGATCTTGATGCTGCTTCCAAGGCGCAGTTGGAACGTGGTTCACGTCTGGTTGAACTTCTCAAGCAAGGTCAGTACTCACCATTCTCACTCGAGCGAATGATCGCTTCGATCTGGGCGGGTACAACCGGTCAACTCGATTCCGTTGATGTCGCTGATATTCGCCGATTTGAAAGCGAATTTCTCGATTATCTCGCGCGTGAACATGCTGGTGTCATGAGCGCTATCGCAGAGACGAAAGAACTCAGCGATGACACGGTTGCTTCCTTAACCAAAGCAATCACCACTTTTAAAGAGCGATTTGTTTCCTCCTCAAAGAAGGCAGTTAACGAAGCGCCAGTAAAAGCTGAAGATGATGATGCCAATGAACAAGTAGCACGAGTGGTGCCAAAGAAGTAGCTCATGGGCGCACAACTCCGCATCTATCGTCGACGCATTCGCTCGGTCAAAGCGACTAAGAAGATTACGCGCGCCATGGAACTTATCTCGGCGTCACGTATCGTCAAAGCGCAACAACGAGTTAATGCATCGACTCCGTACGCAAATGAATTAACGCGTGCGGTATCTGCGGTAGCTACTTACTCAAATACCAATCATCCGTTAACGACGACATCGGAAAACCCAAAGCGCGCAGCGGTCCTTATCATCACTGCCGATCGCGGTATGGCCGGTGCTTACTCCAGCGCAGCGATTAAAGAAGGCGATGGCTTAATCAACTTCTTGAAAGGTCGCGGACTTGAAGTAGATGTCTATCTTGTTGGCAGAAAAGCAGTGAATTATTACAAGTTCCGAAATCGACCGATTAAATCATCGTGGACCGGTTTCTCAGATAATCCGCTGTATAAGAATGCGAAAGAAGTTTCTGATCAACTCATTGATGCATTCCTTAAAGATGCACAAGTAGATATCAATGGCGTCGATGAACTTCACATTATCTATACCGAATTTAAATCCATGATTACTCAAGTTCCAATGTCGAAGCGGATGCTGCCATTGGAAGTTGTGGAGACAGAAGTGAGTACTTCAAACCTTCTGCCTATGTATGAATTCGAACCAAACGCTGCCGATGTGTTAAACGCACTTCTGCCGCGCTATATCGAATCTCGCGTATTTAACGCGATGCTTCAATCGGCGGCATCTGAGCATGCAGCTCGCCGTCGTGCGATGAAATCAGCGACTGACAACGCTGATGAACTTATCAAGTCGTTTACGCGACTTGCGAACGCGGCTCGTCAGGCCGAAATCACTCAAGAGATCAGCGAAATCGTGGGCGGCGCAGATGCGCTCGCCTCAAGTAATGCAGGGAGCGAATAATGTCCGCAACTACAACAGCAACCGGACGCGTAGCGCGCGTGATTGGACCGGTCGTTGATATTGAATTCCCAGCGGATTCAATGCCAGCGATCTTCAACGCGCTCACCGTTAATGTCACCCTTGGTGGTGAAGCACGCACACTCACTCTCGAAGTAGCGCAACACATTGGCGATAACCTCGTCCGCGCAATTTCGATGCAACCAACTGACGGTATGACCCGCGGTGTCGAAGTACATGACACCGGCGCAGCGATCTCCGTACCAGTTGGCGATGTGACAAAAGGCCACGTATTTAATGCACTTGGTGAATCGCTTGACGTTCCAACATCTTCGCTCCAGATCAATGAACGTTGGCCAATCCACCGCACCGCACCAGATTTCGATCAACTTGAGTCCAAAACAGAAATGTTTGAAAC
>CAXBQM010000057.1:0-7785 GCA_963978235.1 uncultured bacterium
GTTTCTTTCGCTTTGCGTTGGGCGGATTCGAGTGGGACGTATTGCCAGGTGCGGGCGTTGTGGAGCCGGTCGCAGAGTTTGATGACAAGGACGCGGATGTCTTTCGACATCGCGACCACCATTTTTCTTACGGTTTCGGCTTCAGCGGTTGGACCGTAAGTGAGTTTGTCGAGTTTGGTCACGCCATCGACCAGGTTTGCTACTTCATCACCGAAATCTTTTCGTGCTTCTTCTAATGAGTAAGGAGTGTCTTCGATGGTGTCGTGAAGGAGGGCGGCGATTGTTGTTGGGATATCAAGACCGAGATCGGCGAGAATTTCTGCGACGGCAACTGGATGAGTGATGTAGGGATCGCCAGATTTACGGAGTTGTCCGTGGTGTGCTTTATCGGCAGTCTCGAATGCTTTTTCAAGGAGTGCGATCTCGCTACGAGAGGCGCTCTTGCGCAGGCGCTTTACGATCTCATCGATAGAAGCGCTCATGGGGTTTTACTTTCGGTGTTTGCGATTCCGTTTAGGTTGATTACGTGGACCGCGTGGACCATCAAATGTTTGTGGTGTGGAAGTTGATGATGGTGTTGTGGTTGATGAAGTCAGTGTTGTTGCTTGGCCACCGCGAGCAGAAACGCGTTTTGCGAGGGCTTGCATTGCTGGTTCGCGTTCGCGAAGTTGAGCGAGCATTGGGGTGGCAATAAAGATTGATGAATAGGTACCGGTAGCAAGACCGATAAAGAGTGCGAGGCTGAGATCTTTGAGAGTTCCGGCGCCGAGAAGTCCTGCGCCAACAAAGAGAATGGAGCCGACGGGAAGAAGTGCGATGAGTGAAGTATTAAAGGAGCGAACGAGGGTCTGGTTGACCGCAAGGTTTGCTGCTTGGGAATAGGTCATCTTTGATGCGGAGGTAATGGTGCGAGTGTTCTCGCGAACTTTGTCGAAAACAACGACGGTGTCATAGAGCGAGTAACCAAGGATGGTGAGGAATCCGATCACGGTTGCTGGTGTGACATCAAAGCCAACGAGTGCGTAGATACCAACGGTAATAAAGACGTCGTGGATAACGGCAACGATGGCAGAGATTGCCATCTTCGGTTCGAATGCCATGGCGAGATAGAGCATGACAACGATGATGAAACCAATGAGGCCGTAGACCGCTTTCTTGGTGATCTCTTTACCCCATGATGGTCCGATACTTTGGGTATCGATTGATTCAACAGAAACGCCAAATTTTGCAGCGAGTGCGTCTTGGACTGCGTTGGTGGTGGCGTTAGGAAGTGAGCCAGTTTGTACGCGAACTTTGTTGTTACCGATTTGTTGAATGATGACTTCATTAGTAACACCGGCTGATTCAACGGCTGCTCGTGCAGCTTCGACTGATACTGAAGATGAGGTAACAGTGAAAGCATCGCCACCTTTAAATTCAATACCGAGTTTGAGTCCTTGAAGTGTTAGCGCTAAGAGTGAAGCGAGAATAAAGAGCGCAGAGAGTGCGTACCAACGACGGCGCTTTCCGATGAAGTCGATGGAGGTTTCACCGCGATAGAGGCGACCGCCAATTCCAGATAGAGCTGACATGTTATTCATCTCCCTTCTTAGTCGCGATACCAAGGCTTCGTGGTGAGAAACCGCTGAGTGGATGGCCACTTGCGAAGAAGTTTTGGTTTGCAAGAAGTGTCATTAAAGGTTTGGTGAAGTAGAAGACGACAACGAGATCGACCAGTGTTGTAAGGCCGAGTGTGAATGCGAAGCCGCGGACGCCACCAACGGCGAAGACATAGAGAAGAACGGCAGCGATGAGTGAAACTAAGTCAGCGACAACGATGGTGCGGCGAGCGCGTTGCCAACCGGTTTCAACGGCAGAACGAAGTGATCGTCCTTCGCGAACTTCGTCGCGGAGACGTTCGAAGTAAACGATAAATGAGTCAGCAGTAATACCGATCGAGACGATGGCACCAGCGATACCTGCGAGAGTGAGCGTGAAACCAACAACTTCACCGAGTACGAGGAAGAGTGCGAACATAATTGCTGCGGCGACGATTAATGAACCAACCGAAACGATGCCTAATCCGCGGTAATAAAGAAGTGAGTAGAGAACAACGAGCAGCAGACCAAGGCCACCAGCAAGCAGACCTGCGTGGAGTTGATCGCTACCGAGGGTTGGTGAGATTTGTTGTACTTCACCGCGATCGAATGCGAGTGGGAGGGCACCGTACTTAAGAACGTTTGCTAAATCAGTGGCATCAGTTTGAGTAAAGCTACCGGTGATTTGTGCGTTACCGGCGGTGATTGCTTCGTTAATTCGTGGCGCTGAAACAACCAGGCCATCGAGAACGATTGCGACTTGATTTTGTGGAGTGGCAAGTCCGGTGACTCGAGTGGTGAGTGCGCCGAATTTTGATGTGCCTTCGTTATTGAAGTTAAGAAGTACATACCAACCAGCAGCGCCTTGTTGATCAATAGCGGCGGCGGCTTTGGAAACATCGCGACCAACTACTTCGGCTGGTGCTAATACATATTTATTGATGCCAGCGCGATCGCAAGCGACGATGGTTGACGCGGCATCATCTCCCCCAGTTGTCTGGCGGTTTGTTGCGATTGAACAATCAAGGGATGCAAATTTTGTTGCGACATCTGCGGTAATTCCGGCAGGAAGTGTTGCGGTTGTGGTGTCACTTGAAAGTGATGTTGCGTTCGCAGCTCCTTCAGCGAGAACTTGGCGGAAACGAAGTTCTGCGGTTTGGCCAACAAGTTCTACAACGCGACGTCCGGTTTCACCAGGAACGGAGATAACAATCTGGCGATTGACGCCACTTCCTTGTGAGGCAACTTCAGCTTCAGCAACACCGAGTGAGTTGACGCGTTGGCGGATAATTCCGACGGCTTGGTCGATCGCTTCGCTTGTTACTTTTCCATTTTCACCAGGAGCAATTCGTGGTTGCAAGGTAACGCTGGTTCCACCGCGCAGATCGAGGCCGAGTTTGACGCTGGTTGCGCCTTGAACGAAGGCGATCGCAAAGAGCGCGACGATGGCGATGAAGAGGATGCCGATCGAACGACCTGGATGGCCCTTACTTCCGCGGCCTTGGGATGGAATAGACATGAGAGCGCAGTCTAGGCATCTTCGACGGGTAAGTCGAAACTCATCTGGGCGCTAGCCGGCGGGGTTTTCCCGAGATGGCGCCAGGCAGATGCGGTTGCGATTCGACCGCGAGGTGAGCGGGCAATAAAGCCGGCTCTGACTAAAAATGGTTCGGCAACAGATTCGATTGTTTCAGTCTCTTCACCGACAGCGATGGCAAGAGTGGAAAGGCCTACTGGTCCGCCATTGAATTTATCGATGAGTGCAGAAAGTACTGATGTATCAAGGCGATCGAGGCCATGTTCATCCACTTCATACATTGTTAATGCGCTGTGGGCGTGGTCGAGTGTGATGTCGCCATCGCCATGGACTTGGGCGTAATCGCGGACGCGACGGAGAAGTCGGTTGGCAATACGTGGTGTGCCGCGCGAGCGTTTACCGATTTCTGAGATTGCTTTTGTGTCGATTCCGATCTGTAAAAGTTTTGCACTTCGAGTGACAATATTTTCGATATCACTTGCATCATAAAAATCTAAGTGCGCAGTAAAGCCAAAGCGATCACGGAGTGGTGCCGGAAGTAGACCGGCGCGAGTGGTTGCACCAACGAGTGTGAAATGCGGAAGTTCGAGTGGGATGGCGGTGGCACCGGGGCCTTTGCCGACAATGACATCAACGCGGAAATCTTCCATCGCCATGTACAACATCTCTTCGGCAGGTCGAGCCATTCGGTGAATTTCATCGAGGAAGAGAACTTCACCTTCAACAAGTGACGAGAGAATGGATGCAAGATCACCGGCGTGAGTAATGGCAGGACCACTGGTGATGCGAATCGGGGCATTCATTTCGGTAGCAACAATCATTGCCAACGTTGTTTTACCAAGACCGGGTGGACCAGAAAGCAGAATGTGATCGGCGGGAGATTTTCGTTCGCGGGCAGCGCGAAGCAGAAGATCAACTTGATCTTTCACGCGTTGTTGGCCGACGAATTCACCGAGTGCGTGCGGGCGAAGTGCTTGTTCGAGCGATTGCTCTTCTTCAGTTGCTTTCGGTTGCATTAATGGATCAATCATCGCGGTTACTCACTTGCGCTGGTGAGCGCCATTTTTAATAGTTCGGAGAGATCTTTATCGGCGACGTTATTTTTCAAGGTTTTTCGAACCCGCTCGATAGCAACTTCAGCATCTTTTGATTTGTAACCAAGACCGGTGAGGGCAGTAAGAAGTTGTTCGCTCCACGCTTCGTTCTTGGTTTTTGATGATGAGGTTTTCACTTTATCTTTTAATTCGAGAATAAGTCGGGAAGCAACTTTCTTACCGATACCGGGGATCTTCTCGAGCGTTTGAGTTTTCTCGCTTGTAATTGCGGTTGCGATTTCAGATGGGGTGAAGGAACTCAACATCGAGAGCGCTACTTTTGGCCCTACCCCACTCACGGTCAGAAGTACTTCAAAGAAATCGCGGGCGCTCGCGTCCGCAAAACCGTAGAGAGAAATCGAATCTTCGCGAACGATTTGAGTGGTGTGAAGGGTGGTTTGGGAACCAACGCACGATTGCGAAGCAAAAACCGGCGTGACATGGACGAGGTATCCGACACCGTTCACATTAAGAACGAGGCGATTAACGTGGGTGGATTCAATAGTGCCAGTGAGGGATGCAATCATCGTGCTCTCACTTTCGCCACTGCTGCTGCCATCCGATTATTTGCCGCGCCGCGCCAATAATGACAGATTGCTAACGCGAGCGCATCGGTGCTATCGACTGGTTGCGGAATTGTTTTAAGTTTTAAAAGTTTCTTCACCATGGTGGCTACTTGTTTCTTATCGGCCCGACCAGAACCGGTGACAGCGGCTTTGACTTCACTTGGGGTGTGCATCGCTACCGGAATGCCACTTCGCGCCGCAATTAGAAGTGCAACGCCGGCGGCTTGGCCAGTTGCCATCGCGGTACGAACATTGAGTTGCGAAAATACGCGTTCGATGGCGATCACATCTGGTTTACTTTTTTTAATCCAATGAGTCAGTTCGGCTTCCAGTTGAAGTAATCGTTGATCAATAGGTGCATCAGCGTTGGTGCGGATAACGCCAACATCGATCATGGAAAGTGAGTTGCGCGCGGTGCCTTCAATCACGCCAATACCGCATCGGGTAAGGCCGGGGTCTACGCCGAGAACTCGCATTTGTTAAGCCTATGGCGCGAGTGAGAGCCGTTAATTGAGGCTCGCCATTACCTCATCAGAGACATCGAAGTTTCCATACACATTCTGGACATCATCGAGATCTTCGATTGCTTCGATTAAGGAAAATACTTTCTTCGCTGATTCGCCATCGAGTGGAATCGACATGCTTGGGAGAAATGAGGTGTCGGCTGATTCGTAATCAAGTGCTTGTGCTTGTAGTGCAGAACGTACCGAGACGAGATCACTTGGGTCCGAGAGAATTTCAAATGAATCACCGAGATCGTTGACTTCTTCAGCGCCGGCTTCGAGTACTGCTTCAAGAACTGCATCTTCAGTAAGTACTTTTCCGGCTTGCTCTTTCTTCACAATCACAACGCCTTTGCGCGAAAAGAGATAGGAGACCGAACCTGGATCTGCCATGTTCCCGCCATTTCGCGTGACTGCGACGCGAACTTCTGATGCTGCGCGATTGCGATTATCAGAGAGACATTCAATAAGAAGTGCCACACCGCCTGGGCCATATCCCTCATACATGATGGTCTGCCAATCCGCGCCACCTGATTCCAAACCTGCGCCGCGTTTAATTGCGCGATCAATATTGTCGGAAGGAACTGAACTCTTCTTTGCTTTGGTAATTGCATCATAAAGAGTGGGATTTCCAGAGATATCTGCTCCCCCGGTGCGAGCGGCAACTTCAATACCCTTAATAAGTTTGGCAAACATTTTTGCGCGACGGGAATCGATAATCGCTTTTTTATGTTTTGTGGTTGCCCATTTGGAATGACCGGACATTTACTTCACCACATTTCGTGCCGAAGCACTTTTCAGCGCTGGTTCGCAGACTTCTTCGATAAAGAATTTATGAATTCGATTATCGCCAGTTAATTCTGGATGAAAGGACGTGGCAAAGAGATGGTCGGAGCGAACTGCTACCGGATGGCCCTCGAATTCGGCGAGGATCTCAACGCCTTCCCCAACTTTCTCCACCCATGGCGCGCGAATAAAGACGGCGCGAATAGGCGGATTGGTAATGCCTTGAAAGGTGAGATCGGTTTCAAATGAATCAACTTGGCGACCAAATGCGTTGCGACGAACGGTGACATCAAGGCCACCGAAACTTTCTTGGCCGACGATCGCGTCTTCAACCTGGTTAGCGAGCAAGATCATTCCGGCGCATGAGCCGTAGACCGGCATGCCATCTTTGATTCGCTCTTGAATAGGTTCGAAGATATTAAATATCCGCGCTAATTTGCTGATGGTGGTGGATTCCCCGCCTGGGATAACTAACGCATCTACTGCGTCGAGCTCCGAAGGACGTCGAACAAGTGAGGCTAATACGCCGCAATCGCTGAGCGAACGAGCATGTTCGCGAACATCACCTTGGAGTGAGAGAACTCCAACTTTCACTTTTTACCAGCCTCGCTCCGCAAGTCGGTGTGGCACTGGAATATCTGCAACGTTGATACCAACCATTGCTTCGCCAAGACCGCGTGATACATCGGCGATAACTTTTGGATCATCAAAAAACGTTACGGCTTTCACGATTGCCGCTGCGCGTTGTTCTGGATTTCCAGATTTGAAAATTCCGGAACCAATGAAGACGCCATCTGCACCTAATTGCATCATCAAAGATGCATCTGCAGGAGTTGCAATTCCCCCAGCGGTAAAGAGAACTACTGGTAATTTACCTGTAGCTGCGACCTCTTTTACTAGTTCGTAAGGTGCGGCTAGCTCCTTCGCAGCGACATACAACTCATCTTCCCGCATTGAAGTTAATCGACGAATCTCTCCGCCGATAGTGCGCATATGCGTTACTGCATTTGAAACATCTCCGGTGCCCGCTTCACCTTTTGAACGGATCATCGCTGCGCCTTCGTTGATGCGACGGAGAGCTTCACCCAAATTCGTCGCACCACAAACAAATGGAACTTTGAAATCCCATTTATCAATATGGTTTGAATAATCTGCTGGAGTTAGAACTTCTGATTCGTCGATGTAATCAACGCCAAGTGATTCCAAAATCTGTGCTTCGGCAAAGTGACCGATACGCGCCTTTGCCATAACTGGAATTGAAACTGCTGCTTTGATCTTTTCGATCATGTCAGGATCAGACATGCGAGCGACGCCGCCTTGCGCGCGAATATCTGCAGGTACGCGCTCGAGCGCCATAACGGCTACTGCGCCGGCATCTTCTGCGATCTTTGCTTGCTCGGAATCTACGACGTCCATAATTACGCCGCCTTTGAGCATCTCCGCCATGCCGCGCTTAACTCGCGCTGTTCCTGTGTTTTCAGCCATGAGCCGAAGTCTACTTCTTGGCAGGGGCAGCCGTAAATTCAGGCTTTTGGTCGGTAAGCGCAATCCACACCTGACCCGCTGCGAATTTAATCTCATTGCCTTCCATATCAGACCAAGTTGTTCCAGATTGTGCATCGGCCCTATTCCAGATGGCCTTGATTGCTACTCCATCGCGCAATACCCAGCCAGTGCCTTCACCTACCGTGATAGAAAGAGGCGTAATTCCGCCTAATTTAT
>CAXBQM010000058.1:0-7325 GCA_963978235.1 uncultured bacterium
CAATTACATCCACTCGGCAGTTTCCTCTGATAACGGTGTGACCTGGACTGTCGAGTCTGGTGTCCGAATGGCTGTAACTTCTCCAGTCGAAGTTCTTCCAAAAGCAGGTGGCGGTTACCAAGCTTGGGGATGGAAGCATTCACCCAGTGGTGACAGCATGTACTACGCAGAATCATCAGATGGATTAACATTTAATGAAATCACGATTTCTGGTTTGGACCCAAAAACTTGCAAGAATTCATCAGGTCAATCACTTGCACCACTAGGTGATCCATCGATTGTTAAGTTATCTGATGGAACTTGGTTACTCCATGCTCAAGGAGCGGGCGTTGGAAATACGGGGCCTAATTTTGCACGATGGGCATGTGTTGCAACTTCTCCCGATGGGAAGACTTGGACAGCGGTCCAGTCGCGCTCTTATGGTGGTTCAACGGATGTTACGACCAATCCAGCCATCTACTTGAATAGCGCTGGAAAAGTTGAATGGCTCTGGCCCACTTATGATTCATTGATTTCACGAACTGGTGATGGCACTACTTTTGGAACCTCAACATCATCAATTGCCGCCGCCGACCCAGAGAGATTAGATTTGGCAAACGGAACTGAATTGTTAGCTTATGGAAACTTCGACAATCGCAGTGGTGGCGTTATTGTTATCGCAAAACGTCAAAAGACCTCGTACTCAATTCAAAAAGAGCAAGGCACGCCAGGCGTAATTCCCGGCACAGTTATTACTTGGTCAATTTCTGGAGCAACACAAAGTCAAGTCACTGTTTGGAACTTTTGCATGAACAAGAAGTACACGGATATAGCAGGAGCATCAGTAACTTATGAAACTGTATCGGGAATGTTAAAAGTCACTGCGAGGGACCCATCGAATACACATGGGTGTGCGTATGTTCTTGTGGGCAGCGAGAAAGTAATTGGATAAGCGCCATTGATTAAACACAGCATTTAGCCAGGCCACCGCCACAGCTCTTGTATTAACGTGGACGATACTGGGATCGAACCAGTGACCCCTTCCATGTCAAGGAAGTGCGCTACCGCTGCGCTAATCGTCCGAAGGGGCAAATAGTACACTCGCAAAGTGCTGGATGAAAATTCAAGTGCGCTAAAGCGAGCGCGATTAGCTGTTATCTCCGCATTCATTATCAATGGCTTCGTGATGGGGACCTTCGTTTCACGAATTCCAGATATCAAAATTGATTTGAAGTTGACCAATGCCGAGATTGGTTTTTCATTGCTTTTTATATCGGCCGGAGTTTTCTTATCGCTGCGACCAGCCGGAAAACTCTCTGCATATTTTGGTAGTCGAGTTGTCACTAATGCCAGTTATTTCTTTATGGTCGGTTCGCTTGTGTTATTGGCAAATGTTTCATCGGTCTGGACATTTCGACTCGCGCTATTTGTTTTTGGTTGGGTAAATGCGACGCACGATGTAGCGATGAATGCTCATGGCGTTTATGTGGAGCAGGCGATGAAACGGCGAACGATGGGCTTCTTTCATGCTTGTTGGTCGATTGGCACATTACTTGGGGGCTTACTTGGCGGGTATTTCTCGCAACAAGAGATTAATTTTTCATCACAAGAATTGCCGGTTTCTTTGATCATTGCAGTGATAGCCATAATTTTTCGCCCGATGTTTCTCAGCGCTGAAGTGGATCGAGAGCGAAGAGCGACATCAGAGAAAACAGAAAGTGCTAGCAAGAAGAAAAAACATGGAAAGACGCTCTGGATCTTTGGCTTCTTTGGTTTATGCGCAGCATTAAGTGAGGGTGCAGCAGGGGATTGGGGCGGAGTATTGGCGCGTGAGACATTTAATGGCACGCCATTTCTTGCGACGTTGCCGTACATCGTCTTCACATTCACGATGGTGGTGGGACGAATTTCTGGTGATTACTTTGCAACTCATTACGGAGTAGGTCGATCGATTCGTTGGGGAGGATTGCTGGCAGGAACCGGGCTATTAATTGGTTTAGTCATTGGTGGAATTCCGGCAATTGTTTTTGCTTGGTTCTGTCTCGGACTTGGTTTATCTGTTGTGATTCCGTTGATTTTTAGTTCTGCTGGTGAACTTGCGACACAACAGTACAAAGGTGAGATCTCAGCAGCCGAAGCGATTGCTCATGTTTCGGGAACTTCGTACTTTGGTTTTGTTATTGGCCCGCCCTTGATCGGATTACTTTCCGAGGTGGTTTCGCTACGTTGGGCGCTCTTACTTCTCGTTCTACTGACACTTACTCTGACTCGCGCTGGCCGAGTGGTGAACGCACACTAACGGCCGAAATCGTCCTCGACGCGCTCGATATCGTCCTCACCAAAATAGGTTCCAGTTTGTACTTCGATAAAAGTTACATCTGTGGTGCCAATATTTTCGATGCGATGGAGTTGGCCGATTTCGATATCAATCTTCGCGCCAAAGGAACATTCGGTCACAGTTTCACCAACGGTAACTTTTGCGGTTCCAGAGGTGATGAACCAATGTTCGGCACGGAATTTATGGCGTTGTAGTGAGAGTCGCTTTCCCGGTTTTACGGTAATCGTTTTAACTTTGTGGTTCTCGGCTTCGAAGAGAACTTCATAAGTTCCCCAAGGGCGCTCTGATTTTTCTAACATCGACGCCTGCCTTTCATCTGAAAACTTTCTTGCTTGCGAAATATATTCGGTGGAGGTGGAAACGGGATTTGAACCCGTGTAGCGGGATTTGCAGTCCCGAGCCTCGCCTCTCGGCCATTCCACCAGATCTGCTGTCACGAGTTAACTTGTAAAAAGTTAGCGTGAGATTTCTTGGAGCGGACGACGGGGGTCGAACCCGCGACCTGAACCTTGGCAAGGTTCCGCGCTACCAACTGCGCTACGTCCGCATACCAATTAACGTGCGTTAATTAGGATGCGAAATCTATCGCAGGGAGGCAAGAAGCCCCAACTCCGATTACCTGGGGTAGCGTCGGCGCTATGTATCGCTTCTGGATGGATGGAATTTACGCGCAAAACCTTGTTGAGGTGCGTAATGATTTCCAAGCGCTAGAAGAACCGGGATTCTGGGCGGTAGTTGGAACATTCGAAGGTGAGTTCACCTTTGCACGATTTGATTCGGTGTCACACCAACCATTTAGCGATGAGGCATTCAATGGACATGAGATCAGTAGACATGAGATAGGCGAGTGGAAATCTTCGCTTGATCGCAGCGCATATCTTGCTTATGTAGAGAAGATTCGTGAGCACATTGCTGACGGCTGGGTCTACCAAGTTAACGCATGTCGGACTTTAACTGCGCCATTAAAAGGTTCCTTGAGTTCGTTAATGCAAGAGTTGCTTGTAAGCAATCCTGCGCCACATGCGATGTATCTCAATCTCCCGACGATGGAAATTGCCTCTGCATCGCCAGAGTTATTTCTCAAAGTAAGTATCAATGAGAGCGGTGAGCGAATCGCGTTAACCAGTCCCATCAAAGGTACTTCGGCAACGCCGGAATTTTTAGAGAAAGATCTCGCCGAGAATGTCATGATTGTTGATCTGATGCGCAATGACCTGGCATCAATCTCCATACCTGGCACAACGAAAGTACCTCGACTCTTAGGAACTGAGTCGCATCCTGGTCTCTATCACTTAGTTTCCGATGTTTCATCGACGTTAGAACCTGGCAGAACGTGGCAAGAAATTTTAAGTGCGTTGATGCCTCCTGGTTCTGTGAGTGGTGCACCGAAGAGTTCAGCGAAATCTGTTATTGCCGAGAATGAGAGCGCACGCGGACCGTATTGCGGTGCGTTGGGTTGGATTCATAACGGTCAAGCACATTTAGCGGTTGGTATTCGAACATTTTGGCAACACCACGATGGCCTTATTCATTTTGGAACGGGCGCGGGAATTACGTGGGGAAGTAGCGCGGCAAATGAATGGGAAGAGACTGAGTTAAAAGCGCTTCGTTTGATGGCGATTGCAGAAGGTCGATATGCGCGCACTCGTTAATGGGGTTCCAAGTAACACCATTAGTTTTGATCCATTTCAATCGCTCACTCGCGCCGGGTGGAATTTAGGTGACGGCATCTTTGAATCAATCTTGGTTCAATCAGGGGTTCCTATTTCACTTACTCGTCACCTGCGGCGGTTAACCAGCGCTGCCGAAGCACTTGATATCGCAGCGATTGATGAAGAGCTGATTCGATCTGAGGTCACAACACTCATTAACAGTGGTGAAAAATTTGCGAGCGGACGATTGCGAATCACCGTACTTAGTAGCGGTGATCGAACAGTGACCTACCGCGAACTTACTCCCTACGGAAAGTTTGCAACCTTGAAGTCTTATCCCTATCCCATCAATGAGAGTTCAGCGCTGGCCGGAAAGAAATCACTGTCGTACGGTGAGAACGCGCACGCACTTCGCTGGGCGCAAGCACACGGCGTCGATGATGTGGTGCTGTACTCGACGAAAGGTCTTGTAAGTGAGAGCGCAGTTGCAAACATTATGTGGGAGAGCGGCGGAAAGATGTTTACGCCCACACTGAGCGCAGGATGCTTACCGGGCATCGTTCGGGAGATATTGCTTGAAAAATTTGGTGTGACGGAGATGGATGGAGTTCGGGAAACGTTGCTGGCTGCAGATGCGATCTATTTGATATCAAGTACTCGGTTAATCCAACACGTCTCGGAATGTGATGGCAAGCAATTTAATTTCTCAGCAGCAGGTCAGGTGTTACTAGGTGATTTTCAAGCCGCGATAGCGGAGAATAGTGACCTATGAATTTTCGGTCGTGGATTAAACGCACTCGCGCAGGACGGCTATTCTGGCGAATTTTTATTGGCATCGTCGGCGGCGCAGTAACAGTGATTGGTGCAATCGCGTTAGTCGGGCCTGGGCCAGGTGTACTTGTTGTCCTTGCTGGATTGGGAATCTTGGCAACCGAATTCGCATGGGCGGGCGAAGCGATATTAAAGACTCGTAGTTATGCGCAACGAGCAGCAGATCGTGCTGGTCTTCCGAAATGGGCGACATATTTATTGATTGCTGGTGGCGCTGCGATATCTATCGTTGCAATTTTGATTTATTACTCTCACTAATCGAACGGCGAAACTTCTTTCTTTGGTAACCTCGCGCTATGTCCGCGCAAATAACAGTTACGTTAGATGGTCAGAAAGTAGCGACCACCGCGGATCAAAGAGTCACTCAGTTATATCCAGCAGAACGAACTGCGGTGGGTCCTGACGCCATCGTGGTCTGCACCATCAACGGCGAACTCAAAGATTTATGGAGTGAGATCAAAGATGGCGATGTGATCAATGGAATCGCCATTAGTTCGCCAGAAGGACTTAAAGTTTTACGCCACTCAACCGCTCACGTATTAGCGCAAGCAGTACAAGCAACATTTTCACAGACTCGACTCGGTATTGGACCACCGATTACTGATGGTTTCTATTACGACTTCGATCCGGAACGACCATTTACACCGGAAGATCTTGAACAATTAGAAAAAGTGATGAAGAAGATTGTGAAAGATGGCCAACGATTTAGACGGCGCGCAATCTCAGATAGCGATGCGTTGAAAGAGTTGGCACATGAGCCTTATAAGTGCGAATTGGTTGGTTTGAAATCTTCCGCCTCTGATGAATCAAGTGTTGAAGTAGGCGCGGGCGAATTAACTATTTATGACAATCTCGGTCGCGATGGTCAACCGGTATGGGGCGATCTCTGTCGTGGCCCACATCTGCCATCAACAAAATACATTCCGGCATTTAAATTGATGCGAAGCGCTGGTGCATATTGGCGCGGGTCAGAGAAGAACCCAATGTTGCAACGTATCTACGGAACCGCGTGGCCATCACAAGAAGCGCTCGATAATTACTTAGCGATGTTGGCCGAGGCGGAGAAACGCGATCATCGCAAACTTGGCGCCGAGTTAGATCTCTTCTCCTTCCCAGAAGAGATTGGTTCAGGTCTTGCGGTCTTTCATCCCAAGGGCGGAATTATTCGCCGCGAGATGGAGAACTATTCGCGCCATCGCCATGAAGAGGCCGGTTATGAATTTGTTTACTCACCGCATTTAACAAAATCTGCGCTCTTTGAAAAATCTGGCCACCTCGATTGGTACTCCGAAGGAATGTATCCGCCGATGGTGATGGATGAAGAGTTACATGCAGATGGCACTCTCAAACGCCCTGGCCAGAAGTACTACATGAAACCGATGAATTGCCCCTTCCATAACCTTATTTTTCAATGGCGTGGTCGTTCCTATCGTGAATTGCCGTTGCGACTCTTTGAATTTGGCACGGTCTATCGTTACGAAAAATCTGGCGTTATTCATGGCATTACTCGTGCCCGCGGATTTACTCAAGATGATGCGCATATTTACTGCACACCAGAACAGATGCCCGGTGAACTCGATAGCCTTTTAACGTTCGTACTTAATCTGCTCCGTGATTACGGTTTAGAAGATTTCTATCTTGAACTTTCTACCAAGAATCCAGAGAAGTTTGTTGGTGGCGATGAAGAGTGGGAGATTGCAACCGAAACACTTCGCCAAGCCGCTGAGAAACAAAAGTTAGAACTTGTTCTCGATCCAGGTGGCGCGGCTTTCTATGGGCCAAAGATTTCAGTACAAGCAAAAGATGCGATCGGTCGAACCTGGCAGATGTCGACCATTCAAGTCGATTTCCAACTTCCACAACGATTTGAATTGGAATATGCCGCATCGGATGGTTCCCGCAAACGTCCGGTCATGATTCACCGCGCGCTCTTTGGTTCGATTGAACGATTCTTTGGCGTACTCACTGAACATTACGCAGGCGCATTCCCACCATGGTTAGCGCCGGTACAAGTACGAGCGATTCCGGTAGCCGAAGCATTTAATGGTTACTTAGAAGAGATCGTCCGCCAGATGCGAAGCGCTGGAATTAGAGCAGAAGTCGATATCTCAGATGATCGAATGCAGAAGAAGATTCGCAATGCGCAAGCCGAGAAGATTCCCTTCATGATCATCGCTGGTGAAGAAGATCAGAAAGTCGGCGCAATCTCATTCCGTTATCGAAATGGGGAACAGAAAAATGGCGTTCCCATCGCTACCGCAATCGCCGAGATCACCGCTGCGATTAAAAATCGCACACAGGTTTAAATGAGTTCACAATTCGGTGGCGCAGGAATGCCTGATGCCTGGCAACGACTCTGGGCGCCGCATCGAATGGCGTATCTCTCGGGCGAAAATCGACCACTCTCCGATAACGATGTGGCCTGTCCGTTCTGTCGAATCCTGACGATGAGCGATGAAGAGGGCTTAATTGTTGCGCGCGGTAAAGAGGTCTATGTCGTGATGAATCTTTATCCCTATAACGCG
>CAXBQM010000059.1:0-7309 GCA_963978235.1 uncultured bacterium
GAAAATAACGCTCTCAAAAAGCACCACAAGTGCGCAGGAAGCGATCGATACTGTCAATCAATTCATTGCGCTACTTTCGCAAGCGCCACATGGGTGCGGATATGTTGGAATTCCAGCAGATATTTTGAACCAAGAATTTTCAGGTAGCGTCCCGGAAAGTTTTAAATTAACAGAACAATCAAATTCATTCTCTGAATTCATATCCACATTAAAGAATGAATTATCGGCAGTTAAAAAAGTAGCAATCTGGGCAGGTGGCGGTGCAACCGGAGTAAGTGAGAAAGTAGCGCAACTTTCGGAACATTTGGCTGCGCCAATCTTTACTTCATTTGCTGGACGAGGTGTGGGAATCGCAAGCGCTCACTATCTCGCAGCGCCAGTACATGAACCAGAAATTGCCCGCGCACTTGCCGATGCGGAACTGCTCTTAGTGTTCGGAAGCCAACTTGATGGGATGAATACAAAGAATTGGACGCTGCCGTTTCCCGCGCGAGTATTTGTCGTCGATGCTGATCCCGAGATTGCTACTCGAAATATCGAAGTAAGTGGTTCGTTAAAAACTTCTGATCTTTCTGGAGTAGTGAATGAACTGTTGCAGACACCGCCACGCTCACCATGGCTTGATGCCAAATCCTTAGCGACTACAGTGCGGCAACGATTGCAATCAGAGGCGAAAAGTAAGGCTGGAATTCAACTCGTTTCCGCGATTGAATCAGCGTGGCCAACTGACGGTCAGATTGTCTGCGATATGGCAGTTTCCGGATATTGGACTGGTGTCTATAGCGATCCACGAAGAGTGCGCAGAATTTCTTATCCCGTGGGTTGGGGCACATTAGGTTTTGCACTTCCAGCAAGTATTGGTAGCGCTGCCATTAATAAGCCAACACTTGTTGTCTGCGGAGATGGTGGCATCGCATTTGCGATTGGCGAGTTAGCAACGATTAAACAAGAAAACCTACCGATCACCATTCTGCTCCATGATGATGGTGGTTATGGCATGTTGCGATTTGATCAACAGGTGATGAACCATCCAGAACGAGGCGTTGATCTCTTTAGTCCCGATTGGCAAACGTTGGCTGAGGCTTATGGTTTTGCATTTAGCGAAACCGATTTGGAAAACGTTGCTGATGTTCTTGCTGAACGCGCGAAAAGTAACGCGCCTGGAATAGTTTTAATCAAGGATTCAATCTATCCACCGCGAAGCACAAGTCCGCGTTGGAACGAGGGTTAACGAATATCTTTGTAAAAGAACCAGGTGGATGTATATGAACCATCTGGGTTGAGTGCATACCGAGGAATTTCACCGGATTTCTGCCAGCCCCAACGTTCGTAAATTCCATCGACTAAATACATCGTTGCTGAATCAAGAAAGAGAAGTTCAATGCCATTTGCTTGTGCCGTTGTTGTTGCCGCAGATTCTAAGAGTGAACCTACGCCTAATTTTTGATGGGCCGAGTGCACGAGAAGTTTTCTAAACTCTGCGCGGTGTCTGCCATTAGCGCGTTGCTCTCTAGTCACAATGACGCTTCCAACCGCGATATGTGAACGTTCCGCAATCAAAACGATGTTTCCGCGGGCTACTCGCTCAAACTCTGCGCGCCAAAACTCTTCAAAATCTTTGGTGGTCGAGTTGGCCATAAAACCAACAGAACTGTTGGTACGTACGGCATCAGCGAGTAGTTCAACAAGGCTGGCAAGGAGTTCTTGGGTGAGTTCTGCCGAACTTTTAATCTGCCGAATTGAAATCGCTGATGTATCCGACGGCATATCGTCATTCTAGAGATAGTTGTCTAGACTGCGGAAATGCCCGCTACTGTCCGCACTATTTCTGGCGCGCAGATAGATCAACTCTCAGTATTAGATGAGGTTATTCAAACGCAACGCGATGTCTTTGCCGCATTTGTGCGGGGTGAAGCAGTGATGGGGCCACGAGCGATCATTTCTCAGAACGAGAACGCACAATTTTCTTATATCGCACGAGCATCTAAGTCTGGACCGACGATTGTGAAGTTTGGCAGCGTTGTTCCAGCAAATGCAAACGTCTCACTTCCTGTTGTCCAAACAACGGTTGCGTTAATGGATGCCAAGACTGGTAGTGCGACAACATTCTTTGATGGCGAAGCGATTACCAAATGGCGAACGGTTGCAGCGAGTATGGCTGCTGCGAAAGAACTCGCCAATCCGGTAACGACAATTGCGATTGTGGGCGTAGGACATCAAGGTCTTGCCCACGCGCACGCGGCGGTAAAAGTTTTCCGTCCTCAGCAATTAATTCTCATTGGACGAAAGAAATGTGACGTACCTGCATTGGATTGCGACGTTATAGCGTCAGATCGAATTGACGATGTGGTGAAAGCAGACCTCATCTTCGTCTGCACCAATTCCGCAACTCCGGTGATTACCCAACCACTCAAGAGTGGGGCAACCTGCATCGTGATCGGTTCGTTTGCGCCGAATCGGTCGGAAATCAACGCAGAAACACTCGCGCTCGCCGATGCAGTGTTTGGTGACGATAGCCAAACGATCACTACCCAATGTGGTTCGGTGATTGATGCGAACTGCCAGAACGTTCGTTCAATTGGCGAGGTATATAACCGAACCGCTCAAGGACGGAGCACATCAGACCAAGTTATTTACTATTTCAGCGTGGGGCTCGGAATCCAAGATGCCGCGATGGCTGAGTATGTGCTCGCTAAACTTCCCGACGGTGCACGATGAAAACCCTTGAAGTTTCGAAAGTTATTGCGTCGCATTGGAAAATAACGGGCGAGGTCACACAACTTCCTGGCGAACGAGATCTGAATTTTCTTATCTCCGGCGAAATTAAATATATTGCGAAGGTTTACGACGCGAGTATTGAGGGGATCGCCGACTGGCTCTCACTGCAAGATCGAGCGCTTGAATATTTAACTGAAAACGGCGCGCTGAATGTGCCAAAAATTCTTCGCCCTCACTCTGATTCCAACACGAGCACTTTGAGCCATTCTGAAAACGGAAAAAATTATCTGGTTCGCGTTTTAACCTGGGTAGACGGTGAGCCATGGGCGAAGCGATCCGACCACACGCCCGATGAGATTGAAGAGTTAGGTGCGCTCGTTGGCGCTGTTGATCGCGCACTTAAAGAGTTGCCACTTTCTTCGAAAGATTCCGCCCAACTTCATCGCACCTTTATGTGGAACATGATGCAAGCTGAAAATCTCGTGCCATCGATACCGCTGATTAAAGATGGCGAGATTCGCACAATCGCCACTGAAGTTCTCAATCGGTTTATCAAGGAAGTAAAACCTGAACTCAATCAGATGCCAGCGCAATTAATTCATAATGATGCAAATGATTACAACATCATCGAAAACCAACAGGGGAGCCACCTCATTGATTTTGGCGACGTTATCAGCGCACCAAAAATCGTAGGCGTTGCCGTAGCGTGCGCTTATCTAGCCTGCGCGAGTGAAGATCCCACAAAAGAAATTACCCATTTCCTCCGCGGTTACCATCGCGCGTCACCGCTTACTCCGGATGACGTGCGGATTCTCTTTGATCTCATTCAAATCCGGCTAATCTCAAGCGTTATCAACGCAGCAATTCAACAAGCAGCGCAACCAGATAATGAGTATCTCGGAATTAGCCAATCGGTGGTGCCGGTGGCGCTCCAGAAATTAGCGGCTTTCGATCGTCACCACGCACACTTCAGATTCCGCGATGCCATTGGTTTGGAAGCAAACCCCCACTCAAAAGCGATCCGCGATTTTCTTTTAACCCGCGAAAACATTGCTGATGTTGTCGCGCCACCATTTAAGAGCGCTAAGAAAACATATATCAATTGGTCCTTTGATAACCCTGATATTCCGCGGACAACGCAAGCGATAAATACGTTAATGGCAGAGACGGGCGCCGATATTACGATTGGTTACTACTGCGAAAATAGAAATGTCTATGAAGGTGAAGCATTTAATTTCACTTCACCAAGCGCGCGCACATTCCATCTGGGAGTCGATCTTGGTGCGCCGGCTGGATCTCCGGTCTATGCACCACTTGATGGCGTCATTGAACTCTTCAACGACAACGCAACGTATTTAGATTATGGACCGGTCGTCATTCTTCGACATGAGACTGATACCAAGATTCCATTCTGGACTCTCTACGGACATCTCTCTAAAGATTCCATGCCAGCCTGGCAGATCGGCAAAACAATTAAAGCTGGCGAACTTGTTGGTCGAATGGGAACCGAAGAAGAGAATGTTGGGTGGCCACCGCATACGCACTTCCAATTGCTTACTGACTTATGTGGAATGGGTATCGATATCTACGGCGTAGCACCGCGCGATGAAGTATCACTCTGGCGCGGAATTTCACTCAATCCAAATCTCATCTTGGGAATTGAAACCGGTACTGATGCCCATGCAAAGATCTCTAAATCGGAAATTCGCCAGAAACGAAAAGTAACGCTCTCAAATAACCTCTCACTCAATTTCAAATCACCACTCCAAATTGTCCGTGGCGAAGGCGCCTATCTTTATGACGAGAGTGGCCGGCCCTATTTAGATTTAGTCAATAACGTTGCTCATGTTGGCCATGCACATCCGCGCGTTGTCGAAGCAGCACAACGACAGATGAGTACGCTCAACACCAATACTCGATTTCTTCATCAAACCATCATTGAATATGGCAAAGCGTTAACCAGTTCACTTCCTGATCCACTCAGCGTTATTTTCTTTGTCAATAGCGGTAGCGAAGCAAATGATCTTGCGATTCGTTTAGCACGCGCTCACACGCAAGCGCGTGGCGTGATCTCACTTCGCCATGGCTATCACGGACACACTCAGAGCGTTATTGAAATTAGTCCCTATAAATTCCTTGGCAAAGGTGGTTTGGGTAAACCTGACCATGTTGGTGTTGCCGAACTTCCAGATCCATTTCGTGGTGTATTCCGTGGCAAAGATTCGGCGCCGAAATATCTTTCGAATTTAGATGAAGTAATCGCTGGATTATCAGAACCGCTCTCTGCCTTCTTTGCTGAATCAATCGTTAGCACCGCTGGCCAAATCACTTTGCCTGCTGGTTACTTACAAGCGGCATATCAACGAATCAGAAAAGCCGGCGGTCTTTGTGTCAGTGATGAAGTGCAGATCGGACTTGGTCGGGTCGGTGAAAAATTCTGGGGCTTTGAATTGCATGGCGTAGTGCCAGATATCGTGACGATGGGTAAACCACTTGGTAATGGCCATCCATTAGCAGCAGTAGCCACAACCGCAGAGATTGCCCGCTCGTTCCACAACGGCATGGAGTACTTCAACACGTTTGGTGGTAATCCAGTCAGCGCAACCATTGGACAAACGGTTCTGGAAATTGTTTATGACCAGCGCCTCCAGAGCAATGCAGAAGTAATGGGTCGCTACTTACAAGATGGCGTACGCGCACTGCAGTCATCCCACTCGATCATCGCCGATGTCCGCGGTCATGGTCTCTTTATCGGCGTGGAATTTATGCGCGATGCCAACACACCAGCAACGCGTGAAGTTGCAGAATTGATGGAGTTTGCGTTAACTCGAGGCGTGATGTTGTCGTGTGATGGCCCCGATAACAATGTGCTCAAGATAAAACCACCGATGATCATTACTCGCGAAGATGTCGATCTCTTCTTGGCAACACTGAAAGATTGGCTGAATTCGCTATGACCAGCGCACTTAACGGGATAAAAATCGCAGATTTCTCGCGCGTTCTCGCCGGTCCCTACGCAACGATGCTGCTCGGTGATCTCGGCGCGGACGTGATAAAAATCGAAAGAACTGGCACAGGAGATGACACTCGTGGTTGGGGTCCACCCTTTGATGCCCACGGTCGCGCAACATATTTTCAATCAGTTAATCGAAATAAATCTGGCATCGCACTTAATCTTGCTAATCCGGTTGATGCTGAGAAAGCGTTAGAGATTGCGCTGGCTTCGGATGTCGTTGTTGAAAATTTTCAAAGCGGCGGAATGGAAAAATTTGGACTCGGGTATGAACAACTCAAAGTTCTCAATCCAAAGATTATTTACTGCTCTATCACTGGTTTTGGCAGTAGCGAAGCAGCAGCCGAACTTCCCGGGTATGACCTCTTAGTGCAAGGCATGAGCGGATTAATGAGCATCACTGGCGAACCCGATTCACCAACCAAAGTGGGGGTTGCGCTGATTGATGTATTAGCCGGTACCCACGCAACGATTGGAATTCTCGCAGCGCTACGCGCGCGCGATACCCAAGGCATCGGACAGAAGATTGAAATTAATTTATTAAGTTCTGCTCTCTCAGCGATGGTCAACCAAACCGGCGCATTTGCTGGCGCGGGCGTAACTCCGAAAGCGATGGGTAATGCCCACCCTTCCATCGTTCCTTACGAAATGTTTAACGCGTCGGATAAAAAATTCATTCTGGCAGTCGGAAACGACACACAATGGCAGCGTTTTGCTGAAGCAATTACTCCGGAATTAGCGATTGAAAAGTATGCAAAAAACAGCGATCGGGTAGCGCATCGTAAAGAGCTAATTGCTGCGCTCAATACAACCTTTGCAACTGCGACTGCCGAATTCTGGATTACTAAAATTCGCGCACTCTCTATCCCAGTCGGTCCAATCAATTCCATCCCGGACGCAGTGGCACTCGCAGAATCAATCGGCCTTGATCCGATTGTCGAAATAGAAAGTTCTCGAACCATCGCAAACCCCATCACGATGAGTGAAACACCAGTCTCATATCGAAAAGCACCGCCGACGCTCGCTCGCGATAATTAATGACCACTCATTCTGAGGTCGATCTCGACGTCGCTATTAAATTCACCATTCTCAGTATCGCTTGGGGCGTCTCCTTTCTCTGGGTAGCACTTGTTATTGATGTCTTTGGTTGGGTTGGCGCAGTCTCAATCAGATCATTAATTGCTAGCGCCGCGCTCTTTGTCATCGCAAAATCAATGAAGAAGAAATTAGATTTTTCAATTGGCATCAAACCATTCTTCCTACTCGGCTTAACAACAGTCGCGCTCCAACTCATTGGTTTCTCCATCGCGGTGCCGCGAATTGGAACGGCACTCACCGCAATCGTTGTCGGTGCAATCCCGCTCTTCTCTGCTGTGATTGGCCGAGCCTGGGGGATTGAACACTTATCGCGTCTTGGTATTGGCGGACTCTTCCTCGGTTTCCTTGGAATCATTCTCTTAGTTGGTTTTCCGAAAGAACCATTTACTGCCGAATTTATCCTCGGCATCGCCATTGCACTCATTGGAAGTATCGCATCTGCATACGGCAGTAATTACTCAAAACGAGATCTGCATTCAG
>CAXBQM010000060.1:0-7287 GCA_963978235.1 uncultured bacterium
TTGAGTGAGGAGTGCGCCTCCGAAGAACAGGCGATGACCCATCGAGTGATATGGCTCAATCTTTTTCGTGCTTCAAAACGAGCGGCGACAAGCGCAGAGAGATTTCCAAGTGTTCCGCCCTGTACAAAAACACCACCCGCGTTCTGCGGTAAGCCCGCCAGATCTGCAATCCAACGCAACGCTTGATTCTCTGCAAATACCGCGCCGGCACCTTCCAGCCATGATCCGCCATATAACGCACTCGCACCAACAACGAGATCAAATAAGTTTGCATATTCACTTGGGGCAGATGGAATAAATGCCAAGTTACGTGGATGATCAGTTGAAATACAAGCGGTTGCTAATACGTTCTTAAACAATTCCAATGTGGCATGGCCACCGAGACCTTTCTCGGTAATCGTATTTCCCACTTCAGCATAGAGATCTTCAAATGTTCGTGGCCCATCAAGTGGTGGGTCTTTCTTCAACCTTACAAGTGAATACTCAAGAATCTCTTGTGCTAACTCTTCCACCTCATGTGTGAACTCATGCATGGCTGTGGCGGCTCTTTTCTGCAGCGGCCTTAGCAATATTTCGCAACATTGTTGGGAAAACTAATGCGTGAAAGGGCAACACTAAATACCAATACAACTGTCCACCAAGTCCATGTGGTGAAAACTTTGCTTCTTGAACAATATGCGTTTTCCCATCAACGCTTTCAATTGTAAATTCCAACCACGCTTTTCCGGGAAGAATCATCTCCGCATATAACCGCAGCGTCTTTTCCGGAACTACCGCTTCTACTCGCCAAAAATCAACGCTATCTCCGACCCGCAAAAATTTCGGATCTCGTCGGCCACGACGTAAACCAACGCCACCAACTAGTCGATCAAGTAAGCCGCGCAACCACCATAAAAAATCTGCGCCATACCAACCTGTGTCGCCACCAATGTTTTCAATCGCTTCCCAAACACACTTGATTGGAGTTGGAGTCACCATCTCGCGTCGATCTCTAAGAATTATTTCGCCTGCCCATTCGGGATCGCTTTGTACTTTCTGCCATGGCGCAGTCGGCGTTGTTGCATCTGACCATCGCGTCTCTACTTGATTGCTCGATGTACGCGAGAGCGCAAGATTAATTGCCTGTTCTACATTGATAAGTCCTTCGGGTGGTTTAGGAATAAACCGGTCGATAGCTTTTTGTGGATCAGCAACCGTTTCACTAATTAAGGAGCCAACAAGTGGTCGGGCCAATGAGGTAGGTACTGGCGTCACTAATCCAATCCAAAGACTTGAAAGCCGTGGTGTTAAGACCGGAACTTTGATGATCCATCGTTTTCGCAAACCAGAACACTTTGCAAATTTCTGCATCATGTCACCGTACGAGAGAATTTCCGGCCCGCCCACATCAAAAACACCAGCGACTGGGTTCGATAATTTTGACGCTTCAGTTAAGTACCAGAGGACATCTCTGATTGCGATTGGATGGGTTAGATTTGAAATCCATTTCGGAGTTGTCATCACAGGAAGACGATGCGTGAGGTGTCGTAACATCTCAAATGATGCTGATCCTGAACCAATAATAATTCCGGCGCGT
Organism: uncultured bacterium; assembly: GCA_963978235.1. Taxonomy (GTDB): domain Bacteria; phylum Actinomycetota; class Actinomycetes; order Nanopelagicales; family Nanopelagicaceae; genus UBA7398. The sequence goes on from CAXBQM010000060.1 coordinate 1,577, forward strand.
AATTCAAGTACCGGAACTTTTCCGTTCGCCAGGATCTCACCAGTTCGTGCTCGCGATGCAAGATGTTTACTGTGACGTTTGTCGTTCGCAATTCCACCTAAATACACAATTTGCTTGACGCCTTCTTGCGCTGCGGCCTTTGCAAAATTTTCTGCCATTGCTGCTTCAATATCGTCGAAATGTTTACCTACTCCAATTGAATGGAGGAGATAAAAAGCAGTATGAATTCCGCGCAGCGCTACACACGTTTCTTCGAAATTATTAGCGTTACCCGTAGCAACTTCGACCTGTGAAATCCAAGGCTGACTCGCAACTTTTCCTTTATCCCGAACGAAGATGCGAACTGAAACTGGATGATCGAGATCTGGCTCATTGAGAATTTGTCGAACTAATCTCGGTCCGACATAGCCAGATGCGCCAGTCACCAAAATTCGTCGCTCGTTATTCACATGAGAACACTAGACTTGAATACATGAGTGGGCCAACGGGAAATAAACCAATTCCAAATAGACCAATTGGAAATAGACCCAAGGTTGTGATCCTTGGTGGCGGTTTTGGTGGTTTGACGGCAGCGCGCGCACTCGATTCCTTTGCTGATGTCACGCTTATTGATCGCCATAACTTTCAAACCTTTCTCCCGTTGCTCTACCAAGTCTCCACGGCTGGCTTAGCCGGTGACCATGTCGCCTATCCCATTCGTGGCGCGCTACGTAAAACGCAGGTTGATTTCCGGATGGGCTCTCCCATTTCAATTGACCATAAGAACAAAACAGTAAAACTCGACTCCAGTGAAGTTTTTTCATTTGATTATTTAATTGTTGCCATGGGATCCATCACAAATGATTTCTCCATCCCTGGAGTTTCTGAATTTGCCTTAGGTATGAAAACCGTGACTGAAGCTCTTCACATTCGTTCTGAAATCATGCGTCATTTTGAAGAACTCTGTAGGTTTCATAATGATCGCTCGCGCGATAAATCAACAGAAGAATTAACAATTAGCGTAGTTGGTGGTGGTCCTACCGGCGTTGAAATGGCCGGCGCCATCGCTGAATTGATTCGTGGGCCACTCACTCTTGATAATCCAAACGCGGCACGTTGCATCCGAGTTGCCCTGATAGAAGCCGGTCCGCGTTTACTCCCTACTATGTCTCCACAAAACTCATTACGCGCATTACGCGATTTAGAAAAACTCGGAGTAAAGATTTATCTCGATACCGCAGTAAAAGAAATTGATGCACAGAGCATTACTTTTAAAACTGGGCCCGCGATTAAATCTGGCGTAACAATTTGGGCTGCTGGCGTCAAAGGCGAATCAGCGATGAAAAATCTCAATGTTCCCCACGAACGGGATCGCATCTCTGTTGACCAATCTCTGCAAGTCACTAATTACCCTCACATTTTTGCTATTGGTGATATCGCAGGAGCGAAAGATGCCAACGGCAGATTTCTTCCCATGATTGCTCCGGTCGCGATGCAACAAGGCCGTTTTGTCGCCCAACAAATTAAGCGATTGATGAGTGGTAAAAATCCGGCATTCTTCAAGTATCGCGATAAAGGTGCGATGGCGACTATTGGGCGCCATAAAGCAGTTGTTGAAGTGAAAGGTCTTCGAATTGGTGGTGCGATTGCTTGGTACATGTGGCTCTGGTTGCATCTGTTCTATCTTCTCGGTGGTCGAAATAAAATTGGCACGATGGCCGATTGGACCTGGAATTACTTAACTTTTGATCGCGGAAATCGCCACATCATGGATATCTCGTGAGTTACATCAATCTCAGAGGTCATTCGACGTGGAGTACCGAACATCATGGCAAAGGTGAACCCGTTCTCCTTCTCCATGGTGGTCTGAGCTCTACCGAAAGTTGGGACTATCTCGTTCTTCCTGCACTCAAACGGCGACATGTATTTGCGTATGACCGCACCGCACATGGCAGAACGAAGATTCGTGATGGCTTTTACCACTTTGATTTTCAAGTCGAGGAAGCAATTGCATATTTGGAAGATGTGGTGAAGCAGCCGGCACATCTGATCGGCTGGAGCGATGGCGCAATCATTGCGCTACTCGTAGCCATCAAACGACCTGATTTAGTGAAATCTCTTGTATCAATCGGGGGAAATTATCACTACGACTGTGGTTTAAGTTTGGAATTTATTCTTGATACTTCAGAAGAAGAGTATGAGAAATTTGAAGCACGAAGCGGCCAACCACGAGCATTACTGGATCAGATAAAGAAGAAGGCTTTTGATGTGTGGGCGAGTGAACCCACTATGACGACGAAACAGCTTTCAACAATCACTTGCCCGGTGCTCGTTCTTGCTGGCGACGATGAACCTTTTCCATTAGCGCATACCGTAAGTTTGTTTGAGTCTCTCCCGGATGGTCGATTAGCAGTAATACCTGGCTCGTCCCATAGTTTTGTTAAAGAAAAACCCGAGTTACTACAAACGATGATTAAAGATTTTTATCACCAACAAGAATTTCCCATTACTCGCTCGCCAAATCGACGCAAAGAAAAGCAAGAGAAAATATTAGAAGCGCAGAGCACCGACAGCATGAGCGGGGACAAACGGATGAAGCGGCGGAATTGGATTGATTCGTTGATACGCAGAACCTTGGGTCGGTCGTAAATCTGGTTCACCTTTATTTGGCCATAACGAAAACGCTCGCTCTGCTTGCGCGGTAATAGTGAGCGATGGATTGACGCCAAGATTTGCAGTCACGCTCGATCCATCAACAATATGAAGTGTCGGATATCGCCACACTCGGTGATACGGATCAATCACGCCATTTTCAGGTGAATCGCTAATAACACACCCTCCGACAAAGTGCGCAGTAAATGGCGCGTTCACTAAGTCGCCAATATTTCCACCTGCAATGCCACCTTCTTTTTCGGCAATACGTCGCACCACTTCATTTGCAGCAGGTATATATGTTGCATTGGGTTTTTCAGAATCATTCTTCGATGTAAGTCGCCAGCCAAAAATTCCACGTTTACTACTTACTGCAAGTGATGAATCAACATTCTGCATTACTAATGCAATAACAGTATGTTCGCTCCACGCGCGAACATTGAAAAGTTTTACCAATAGCGATGGTTTTTTCACGATAGAACGTAACCATTGGCGACGTCGTGTCTTTGCGCTCCAGCCATCAGTGGCAATGGTTTGAAGTAGCCCCATGATGTTGCTGCCTTTTCCATAGCGGACTGGTTCAACATGAGTGTGTTCATCGGGGAAAAACGACGAAGTTATCGCAGATCCTTGTGAATAATCGATGGGGTGGTTCTTTGGCATCAGCGCACCGGTTAAAGCTTCGCTGTTAGTGCGCGATAACTTCCCCAAGAATTGCGAAAGCTTTGGCAACGTTCCTGAGCTCTTCATCGTGTGTAAAAGTTTTTGCGTGTTATATGTTCCGGCCGCAACGACAACGTGTCCCGCAGTAAATACTCGTTTTCCACCAAACCACGCACCACTTTTTCGTGCGGTGATCTGCCATGTTCCATTTGCGCGTTCCTCTATTTTTGTCACAGTATGTTCCGGAAATACTTTTGCGCCGGCTTTCTCTGCTAAACCTAAATAATTTTTTGGCAAAGTATTTTTGGCATTATGTCGACACCCGGTCATACAGCCGCCACATTGCATACACCCTGCACGATCTGGTCCGACGCCACCGAAGAATGGGTCTTTATCAATTACGCCGTTACCTTTGCCGAAATAGACTCCGAGCGGCGCCATTTTGAATGTATCTCCGACTCCCATCTCTTCTGCAACGTTTTTCATTGCTTGATCAGAAGGTGAAAAATATGGATTCTCTGCAACTCCAAGTACGCGCTGTGCTTGGTCATACCAAGGAGCTAACTCTGATTTCCAATCAGTGATGTGTCGCCATTGTTTATCGTCAAAATAACTTTGCGGTGGTACATACAACGTATTGGCATACACCAGCGAACCGCCACCAACTCCTGCGCCTGCTAAAACTAAAACATCAGGTAGCGCATGAATGCGTTGAATTCCTTTCAAACCTAATCTCGGTGCAAAAAGAAATTTGTTTATTCGCCATGATGTTTTTGGAAAATCTTTATCTGAAAATCTCCGACCGGCCTCAAGGACTCCTACGGTGTAGCCCTTTTCAGTTAATCGAAGCGCAGCAACTGATCCACCAAATCCAGATCCGATGACAAGAACATCAAAATCCAAAGCCTTGCTTGCGGACATGACCTAGACTTTAGCCTTGCGCAGCGAAAAAAGAACTGCTTTCGAAGGCGGCTCATATTTCACACTCAGATTTCTCCCAGACTTGTGGGGTTAGGTGACCAAGTGAGTAAATCAATAGCACCCACTCGTCGAGCAGGAATCGACTGGGCTGCGCTCATCACCGGCCTTGGTCTTGGTCTCACGATTGCACTACAAGTGGAAACAACTACCAAAGAAGATTGGTCTTCGGTTTACGCAATCATTACTTCCGTTTCTCGAACTTTCGCATTAGTTGGTACATATCTTGCACTTGTCGGATTATTACTCGTCGCTCGAATCCCGCTCGTTGAACGCGCAGTTGGTCATGATCGACTCGTTACTTGGCACCGAAAACTTGGACCATATTCACTCTTTCTGATTGGTTTCCATGTTCTCTTTGTTGCTTTTGGCTATGCAGGTTTAGAACAAATTCCAACCATTAAAGAGTTGTGGAAGATGGTCACACGTTTTCCATGGATGTTGCCCGCGTTCATTGGATTTATTTTCTTTATGGCAGCCGGCGTCACGTCATATAAAAAAGTACGAGCAAAAATGTCGTATGAAACGTGGTGGACGGTTCATCTTTACACTTATCTAGCAATTGCACTTTCATTTATGCACCAAGTGCTGACCGGGCCAATGTTTATGGGTCATCCACTCAATAGATTTTTCTGGAATCTTCTCTACATTATCGTCGTCGGATCACTTCTTATTTGGCGCTTCATCCTTCCGGTTGTCCGATCACTCAAACTTGGTCTTCGCGTTGAATCAGTAAATCAAGAAGGTCCCGGTATGTACTCCATCATTATGCGTGGACGAAATGTTGAGACACTTGGCGCACAAGGTGGTCAATTCTTCGGGTGGCGTTTTCTCACCAAAGGTCATTGGTGGATTTCACATCCTTACTCACTCTCTGCTGCGCCAACAAAGAAGTATCTTCGAATTACTGTAAAAGATTTAGGTGATCACTCAGGTTCGGTCGCTTCAATAAAGCCCGGCACTCGTGTCTTTCTCGAAGGACCGTATGGAGCATTTACCGCAGGGCGTGCATCTAAAGGCTATGTAACTCTGATCGGCGGAGGCGTGGGCATTACACCAATCCGCGCAATTCTTGAGGAGTTTCCACCGCAATTTAATATTGATGTGATTTTCCGAGCCTCCCGCGAAGAAGACATTATTTTGCGGGACGAGTTGGATTATCTGGCAGAGCAAAAAGGTGCACGCATCCACTACTTAATCGGACCTCGTTCACTTCATCCGATGTCTGCAAAATATATTCAAAAGATCGTTCCAACCTTTAGAGATTCCGACGTATATATCTGTGGTCCTACACCTCTTGTCGATGCGGTACGTGAAGCTGCTCAAGACGTAGGAATTCCAAAGAATCGATTCCATGACGAGGCGTTTGCCTTTCATGGTGAGTGAAATATTGAAGATGTCATTGCTGAAAAGTAAGGAGTAATCAGAAATGAAACGAA
>CAXBQM010000061.1:0-7104 GCA_963978235.1 uncultured bacterium
TATAATCTCTCGGGAATTATCAAATCACCAAGCACTACGAAGTGCACTTGAATTTGATCCTGATCGAACCACAGAGATGTTAGTTGCGCGCGACCATGAGATTTGGGTAAAGATTTATCGCAATCTTTCGGAAATATTTGGAACCGATGCAGTAGGCGTCGGATTGATTATTCGTTGGTTAATTGGCCATGTCACTGCACCGCTTTCTGAGGAACACTCCCGCGCGCAAGCAGAGCGCATTATTCGAGCGCTGAGCTAACTTTCTTAACGCATGCGAATTACTGAACTTCGCCGGCGGATGGTTGAACAATTTGGCCCGGATTGGGCGCCCTCTTACGCCAAAGACATTGTTCATGCCGAACTTGGCGGTCAGACCGTTGATGAAGCGCTAGCGATGGGGATGGAGCCACACGATATTTGGCGGGCAATTTGCCGCCATAACGGCGTGTCCGAGCACTAAGCAAGCATTCGAACAGATGTTCGGGTACCCTACTCATGCCCAACCAGAGCGGTTCCACACTTCCGCTAGGAGTAATACCTAGCCGTCGGTGGTCTTCCGTACCTTCTGGACAAACCCGCTTGATAAAGCGATGAAGTGAAAAGAGGAGAACGGTGGCTAAAGAATCAGCCAAAAACCCGGAATCAGTTCCGGACTCGGTTAACCCCGAGAAGAAAAAAGCACTAGATACAGCACTTGCCCAGATCGAGCGTCAGTTTGGTAAGGGTTCAGTGATGAAGATGAGCGAGCGTACAAACGCTGTTGTTGAAGTTATTTCAACTGGCTCCATCACTCTCGATATGGCTCTGGGAATCGGTGGTCTTCCACGCGGTCGAGTCATTGAAATCTACGGACCAGAATCGTCCGGTAAAACAACGTTGGCTCTGACCGCGATTGCTAATGCCCAGAAAAATGGCGGTATCGCAGCATTTATCGATGCCGAGCATGCATTCGATGCAGAGTACGCAAAGAAACTTGGCGTTGATATTGATGCACTTCTTGTCTCGCAACCAGATACTGGCGAACAAGCACTTGAAATTATGGACATGTTAGTTCGCTCTGGAGCCCTCGATATTGTTGTCGTCGACTCCGTTGCAGCTCTTGTTCCACGCGCTGAAATTGAAGGCGAGATGGGCGATAGCCACATGGGCTTACAGGCTCGCTTGATGTCGCAAGCGCTTCGAAAAATCACAGGCGCACTTCATCAATCAAAGACCACCGCAATCTTTATTAACCAGTTGCGTGACAAGATCGGTGTCTTCTTTGGTTCACCAGAGACAACTACTGGTGGAAAAGCGCTTAAGTTCTATGCATCAGTGCGACTTGATATCCGTCGTATTGAAACTCTTAAAGATGGACAAGATGCGGTCGGTAACCGTACTCGAGTCAAAGTTGTGAAGAACAAGATGGCGCCACCGTTCAAGCAAGCAGAGTTCGACATTCTTTACGGTGTTGGAATCTCTCGCGAAGGTGGCCTCTTAGATCTCGGCGTAGATCTTGGCATCGTTAAGAAATCTGGCGCTTGGTTTACTTACGAAGGCGATCAACTCGGTCAAGGAAAAGAGAACTCTCGTAACTTCTTGATCGATAACCCAGATCTTGCAAACGATATCGAAGCGAAGATCCGCGCTCATTACACAGTGTCAGATATCGATCCAGCTCTCGTTGCTGCGATTGATGAAGCCGCTGCGGATGTCGACTTCTAATTTAGAAGTAGAGAGCGACCCCTACGAAGTAGCCGAGACGATTGCGCTGTTAGCGCTTGCGCCTCGTGCAAAAAGTAGGGGAGAGCTCTTTGCTCATTTGAAGAAACGCGGCATCACCGACGATGTCGCTAATGCAGTGCTCTATCGCCTTCAAGAACGCGGATATGTCAACGACAGTGAATTTGCCCGCGCTTGGAGTGAATCAAGGCAACGCGCAAAGCGGTTATCAAAACGAGTTATCGCTTCAGAACTTCGCGAAAAAGGCGTAACAAGTGAGATTATCGAAAAGACGCTAGCCGATATCAACGATGATGATGAGTTTGAGAATGCACGTCATTTTGCAGAACGGAAATTGCGAGCATCTGCTCGGTTAGAGCAGGAAGTGATCTATCGAAGAGTGCATAGCGCGTTGGCTCGTAAAGGTTTCTCCCTCGATCTGATCTCACGCGTGCTCCGAGAACTGGAAATTTCGCCTCGTTAACTCAGAGTAACTACCATTGTGGCCATGTCCGCGCCGCGCACTTATGTCATTCAGACACTTGGTTGTCAGATGAATGTGCACGATTCCGAGCGGATCGCTGGCTCACTTGATGCCGCTGGTTATGTTCCAGCCATAGATGGCATCAATCCAGATCTAGTCGTCTTTAATACCTGCGCAGTTCGAGAAAATGCTGACAACAAACTTTATGGACATTTAAGTTTTCTTGCGCCAACCAAGAAAGAACGCCCTTCCATGCAGATTGCCATAGGGGGCTGTTTAGCGCAGAAAGACCAAGGCGAAATTCTCAAACGAGCACCGTATGTTGATGTCGTTTTTGGAACTCATAACGTGGGCTCACTGCCAACACTTTTAGAGCGAGCGCGAATCGAAGAAGAAGCGCAGCTTGAAATCCTTGAAGGGCTAGAGCATTTTCCTTCCACCTTGCCTGCTCGTCGCCATTCTGCTTTTTCAGCGTGGGTATCGATTTCGGTGGGATGTAATAACACCTGCACTTTTTGTATCGTTCCGCAGCTTCGAGGCCGAGAGAAAGATCGACCAAGCGAGGAGATTCTTCGTGAAGTTCGCGCGCTAGCCGAGCAGGGCGTTAACGAAATTACGTTGTTGGGCCAGAACGTCAACGCGTATGGCGTTGATTTTGGTGATCGCGGCGCATTTGCCGCCTTACTACGTGAGTGCGGAAAAGTTGATGGCATCGATCGGATTCGATTCATGTCGCCACATCCTCGCGATTTCACCGATGATGTCATCGCCGCAATGGCTGAAACACCGAAGGTGATGCCGCACCTTCATATGCCGTTGCAATCAGGATCAAATGAGATTCTGCAAGCGATGCGCCGTTCCTACCGAAGCGATCGGTACCTTTCCATTATTGAAAAAGTACGCGCTGCGATGCCAGATTCAGCAATTACTACCGACATCATCGTTGGTTTCCCGGGTGAATCAGAGAAAGATTTCCAAGAGACGATTTCGGTCTATCGAGAAGCGAAATTTATGACCGCCTATACATTCCAGTATTCCAAACGCCCTGGCACGCCGGCGGCAACGATGCCGAATCAAGTTCCGCCAGAAGTTGTTGCCGAGCGTTACAACCGATTGATGGAGCTTCAACGTGAAGTTTCGCAGTCAGTGAATAACGAATTATTGGGCAAAGTTGTTGAAGTACTCGTATCCGATGAGAGCGGCGATCAACAACTCTCCGGCAAATCGCGGGATTTTCGATTAGTGCACTTGCCACGCTCTCCTGAGATTCGATTAGGCGATCTTGTTACTGTCACGATCGATCAGGCGAAACCTTTTTACATCGCATCATCGAAACCTCATATCACTCACATCAAAACTCGAGGTGGTGATGCCCACGCAGAACGCGTCAAAGAGAGTAAGACCAACGGCGTGATGTTGGGAATTCCTTCGCTACCAAAGTATTCGTTCTAGTGGCGACTTTCGGGACGCTATGACTCTCATCATCATTTGCGGCGCAACTGCGACCGGGAAAAGTGATCTTGCAGTGTCACTTGCGCACGATCTCGGGGGCGAGATTATTAATGCTGATTCCATGCAGCTCTATCAAGGAATGGATATCGGCACCGCTAAGTTATCGATGGCAGAACGCGGCGGAATTCCGCACCATCTACTCGATATTTTGAAAGTCGATCAGGATGCTTCAGTTGCGCAGTATCAAGAACTTGCCCGAAAGAAAATTGATGAATTGATGGGAAAGAATATTCCAGCAATTGTTGTGGGCGGGACTGGTCTGTACATCAAAGCAATTCTCGATGACCTCAATTTCCCTGATACCGATCCAAAAGTTCGAGCAGAGATCGCAGCCGAAGCAGAGATACTCGGTGCTGATGTGATGCATCAACGATTAGCAGGGCTTGATCCGGCTGCAGCAGCAGCGATACCGAAAGAAAATCTCCGACGAGTTGTTCGCGCTTTGGAAGTTATTCAATTAACTGGCAAGCCCTACACAGCGAGCCTGCCTCGAGAAGGAAGTACGAAATATCCCCATGCCAAACAATTTGGGCTCGTGATGGATCGAGAGCACTTAAAAGAGCGGATTGATCAGCGAGTAGATCGAATGTGGGAACGCGGCTTTGTTGGTGAAGTTCGAGATTTGATTGGTGCCGGAATTCTCAATGGGAGAACCGCACAAGCAGCGCTGGGCTACGCCCAAATCATCGCCTTTGCTTCCGGCCAATGCAGCGAAGATGAAGCGCGCGAAGAGACCAAGCGAGCAACGCGGCAATATGCGCGGCGACAAGAGACCTGGTTTTCTCGTGATGAACGGATTCAATGGATTGCTCCGGCTTCTCATAGCGATCGTCTCGCCAAGCTTCATGAGCACTTACGGAAGTAGAATCGCGAAAGGATGAGTTCAGTAATCGGCACTTATGGTCATGGCACCGAGAACGATTTTGTTTTAATTTTCGATCCGACCGACCAACTCAACATAAGCGAAAGTGCCATCGCAGCGATCTGCAATCGCAAAACCGGAATTGGGGCAGATGGCTTAATCCGGATCGTGAAGAAGAGCGACAAATGGTTTATGGATTATCGAAATTCAGATGGCTCACTTGCCGAGATGTGTGGCAATGGCATTCGAGTAATGGCTCGATACCTGGTTGATCGTGGATATCAGCCCAGCGGTATTTTTCCTATTAATACTCGCGCGGGGCAGAAGTTTTTGAAAGTTCCTGATTCCGGCGATATCTCAGTCAATATGGGACAAGTTTCGCAAGAAAACGGCGCAATCACTGTGGAACAAAATAGCCATTTGTGGCAGGGGTACAACATCAATGTGGGAAACCCTCATGCCGTTGTATTTATTAATTCACTCGAAGAAGTTGGCGAACTTAAAAACGCCCCTCGCGTACTTCCAACTTCGGCATATCCAGAAGGCGTTAATGTGGAATTTGTGCAGGTGCAAACCAATGGTGAACTTTCAATGCGAGTACATGAACGCGGAAGTGGCGAGACGCGCTCGTGCGGAACCGGTGTCTGTGCAGTTGCATTAGCCGCTGCAGTTCACTTAAAAAAACCACTTCCCACTACATTCGTTATCCATCCTCCCGGCGGTCGTTTAGAGGTGGAGTTAGATCCCCATAGCAATGCGATTCTCACCGGACCAGCGGTATTAATTAGTGAACATGATCTGAGCCCGTATCTTGGCTAATACCAGCGATCGCGAATTTGAGGAGTTGCTCGAAGAGAGCGCACGGGTTGCCGCAGAATTTGATTCCGAATTTGTCGCTGATCAATTTATCCCAGATAGTTTTGAATCAACGCAACAAGACTTGCGAGATCGAGCAGCGCTTCGACGAGTTGCTGGTCTCTCCACTGAACTTACCGATATCTCTGAGGCCGAATATCGCCAACTTCGATTAGAGCGAGTAGTACTCGTTGGAGTGTGGACCGAAGGGTCAGTCACCGATGCAGAAAATTCGATGGCGGAGTTGGCAGCGCTTGCCGAAACCGCAGGGTCAACAGTTTTAGAAGCGCTCATTCAACGACGCGATAAACCTGATCCAGCAACATTTATCGGCTCCGGAAAAGTGGCCGAGTTAAAAGGGGTAGTGAAAGCAACCGGCGCAGATACGGTGATCTGCGATGGCGAATTGAGCCCGGGCCAACTGCGTAATTTAGAAGATAAAGTAAAAGTGAAAGTTGTTGATCGCACTGCACTGATTCTCGACATCTTTGCCCAACATGCAAAGAGCCGTGAAGGTAAAGCCCAAGTGGAACTCGCGCAGATGACATATCTCCTTCCGCGACTTCGTGGTTGGGGTGATGCGCTCTCTCGCCAAGCAGGCGGTATTGGTGGGCGAGGACCTGGTGAAACCAAAATTGAAGTCGATCGTCGACGTATCCGCGACAAGATGGCAAAACTTCGTCGCGAGATTGGCGAGATGAAAGTTGCTCGCGATACCAAACGACAAGAACGAGAGCGAAATTCAATTCCTTCGGTTGCGATTGCCGGTTACACAAACGCGGGTAAATCGTCACTTCTTAATCGATTAACAAATGCCGGCGTCCTTGTACAGAACGCGCTCTTTGCCACCTTGGATCCCACAGTAAGAAAATCTGAAACATCAGATGGTCGGATCTATACCTTGAGCGACACGGTTGGATTTGTGAAACACCTGCCACATCAATTAGTTGACGCCTTCAAATCAACGCTCGAAGAAGTATCCGGCGCAGACCTGATTGTGCATATCGTTGATGGCGCACATGCGGATCCAAAAGGACAGATCAAGGCGGTTCGGGAAGTTATTCGCGAGATCGGTGGCGAGAAAATCCCGGAAATAATCGCGATAAATAAGGCAGATATCGCAGACCCAGAAGTGATGATGGGCTTGCTTCGCGAAGAACCAGATGCTTATGCGATCTCAGTCCACACGGGACTAGGAATTGAACAATTAGTTCGCGCCATTGAAATTTCATTACCAAGACCGAAGATTGAGATCAACGCATTAATTCCATTTACTCGCGGCGACCTCGTCAGCCAGATCCACGAATATGGTGAGATTTCAAGCGAGGAGTATCTTCCGGAAGGAACTGCGATTCGAGCACGCGTGGATGGCTCATTGGCCCATGCGCTCGAGAAATATTCGCGCTAAAAGTTAACGAACTGATCGCAAAACGGCAGTAACTTTTCCAAGAATCTCTGCGTTATCACCTGGAATAGGTGAGTAATTATCGTTGGCAGGAAGTAGCCAGACATGGCCATCTTTCTTGGAGAATGTTTTTACTGTTGCTTCGCCATCAATCATTGCGGCAACAATCTCGCCCTTTTCACAATTCTTCTGGGAACGGATAACGACGTAATCGCCATCGCAGATTGCGACATCAATCATTGAGTCACCAACTACTTTGAGCATGAAGAGTTCGCCTTCACCAAC
>CAXBQM010000062.1:0-6895 GCA_963978235.1 uncultured bacterium
GCAAGATTTGCGGTGGTAATTTTCGAACCAATTTCAAATGGCGTCGACCAGTCAAAAGTGAAATGCACGCCTTCGATTGCGGTATCTGTAGTCACCGCGAGTGGCGCGCGAGTGGGTGCGATGAGCGCTGCATCATCGCCAATTCCAACCACAACTCCAGCGCTCGCCTCACCTGGGCGCGCAAAAATGGCTGCAAGCTGCGAGACGATCTCACTTTCGTTCACAAAAAATCATTTCCCCACTCTTGCCATGATGCGCTAGCGTTGGCTTGATTGAGTAGTTAACCAGAACTTCTCTTCGCTGAGGTAGCCAGAAAGAAGGAAACGCAATGTCAGTACAGGCTTACATTTTGATTCAAGTTGAAGTTGGAAAAGCTACTAGCGTTGCCAAAGCAGTCTCCGCGATCTCCGGCGTAACTATCGCCGAAGGCGTTACCGGTCCTTATGACGTCATTATGCGAGCTGAAGCTCCAAGCATGGAAGATTTTGGTCGCACCATACTTTCAAAGGTACAAGCGGTTCCCGGAATTACGCGCACGTTGACCTGTCCGGTTACCACGCACTAAATACCGAACCAGATCACCTCACGACATCCTGTCTTCTGCGCAACGCGCTTTCGATCAGAATTGAAATGATTTCACTATAACTTTTTCCTTGGGCTTTCCATAACATCGGAAAGACCGACTTTGGCGTAAAACCAGGCATGGTATTAATTTCATTAATAATAAGTGAACCATCGTTTTTCAAAAAGAAATCAACGCGCGCTAGCCCTTCACAGCCTAGCGACTGAAAAGCTTTCAACGCTGCTGCTTGAACGTCTGCACTTTCTTTCTCAGTTAATTTCGCCGGAATATCAAATTCAGTTGATCCATCTAAGTACTTCGCTTCAAAATCATAGAACTCATGGTTTCCTAATACGCGCACTTCACCTACAACTGATGTATGAGGAACACCGGAAATCTCGAGCACGCCGCACTCAATTTCTCTTCCAACAACTGCCGCCTCAATGAGAATTTTCGGATCATGCACGAGTGCACTTTCAATGGCATCTGATAATTGCTCGGATGATTTAACTTTTGTTGTACCGCGACTTGAGCCACTTCGGGCTGGTTTTACAAAAAGTGGAAATCCTAAAGATTGCGTACGAGCAAGAGATGCCGATTTATCAGCGTTCCATTCACGTTGAGTAAGCACAATTCCAGGAGCAACAGCTAGACCATGTGAGGCAAAGATTGGTTTTGCGAATGATTTATCCATCGCCACTGCAGAAGCCAGCACTCCTGAACCTACATACGGAATATTCATCATTTCGCATAAACCTTGGAATGTGCCATCTTCGCCGTATGGTCCGTGGAGCAACGGAAAGACCACATCAATTCCAAGCGTTCGTAGATCTATTTCTTTGCCGCTTTCTACGCATGGCAGTCCATTGCTTTTCTTTCCAAATGGATTCTTCGAATCCAATTGGAGCCATGCGCCATCACTCTCTCTAATTCCAATCAAAAGAGGTTCATACGCGCTGCGATCAATTGCATTGAGAACGCCTTCCGCAGAGATGCAGGAAATTTCATGTTCGCTACTTCTTCCACCACAGAAAATCGCAACCCGCTTAATGATCTATCTCCGCTCCAGTATTTAGCGCCATCAATCGTTGAACTGAGGCTTGAGGGGTAAGCGTATTACTAACAACATCGGCTACCGCTTCAATAATCGGAATCTCTACGCCAACTAGATGCGCTAACTCAACTACTGCTGCCGCCGAACTCACGCCTTCCACTGTTTTCGTCACTGTTGCGCGCGCCTTTTCATAGGACTCTGATCGACCGAGCACTTCACCAAATTGTCGGTTACGCGAAAGGGTTGATGAACAGGTTGCAACTAAATCGCCCATTCCAGCCAAACCTGCAAACGTAAGCGGTTGCGCACCGAGTGCAACGCCAAGTTTTGTCACTTCATTGAGGCCGCGAGTAATCAACATGGCCTGAGTATTTTCGCCAAGTCCCATTCCTACACACATTCCGACTGCTAATGCGATCACATTCTTAAATGCGCCGGCTAATTCACACCCAATCAAATCTGGCGAGGTATAGACGCGGAAATACTTCGTTTTAAACAATTGCGAAATGGCATCAGCTAATTGCGGATTCGTGGATGCTCCAACTGCGCCGGCAGGTTGCCGCAAAATCAACTCACTTGCCAAATTAGGGCCAGTAATTAATCCAAGATTTTTCGAATCGATACCAAGAACTTTCTCAATCAACTCAGTCATTCGAAGATGAGTTTCAAGTTCGATTCCTTTGAGCGTGCTTATTACGGGCTTATTCTTGGGAAATATCGATCGCCAATTTTCTAAATTCTCTCGAAGCGATTGGGATGGAATTGCCACCACCAAATAATCGGCTTGAAGTGCCTGCTCAATCGAAGTGGTTGCAATAAGCGATTGCGGCAACGTAATTCCGGGTAGAAATTTTGTATTTGTATGGGTGGTATTTATCTCTGCAACCACATCGCTATTACGACCCCACAGTTGGACCGAATTACCAGCATCTACCAATACTTGTGCCATGGTCGTTCCCCATGCACCAGAACCCAGAACTGCTACCGAACTCATGTCTTCTTTACCTTTTTAAAGTTTCCAATTCGCGGTAAATCTGAACTCTTTGGATCAAACCTTGGCGTCGGAGCTTTTTCACCACGTATCGCTTCAAGAAGTTCCGTGATCTTATCCATGAGGAAATCTGTCGCTTCATCGAGCGCTTGCGGATCCGACTCTCGCCCTTTCCACTGCGCAAAATCTATTGGCTCACCAACTCGGATAGAAACTTTTGTGCGCGGGAAAAGTTTTGGAATTTTTCCATACGGAGGAAGAACTCGCTCTGGCCCCCACGATGCACAGGGATAAACCGGAACTCCGGTCATCAGCGATAAGCGAACAACTCCAGTCTTACCTTTCATCGGCCATAAATTTTTATCTCGAGTTAACGTTCCTTCTGGAAATACCCCAAGGAGATGTCCCGCCTTCAGTACAGCAATTGCATGTTCATACGCTTTCGCAGCATTAGGTGACTCTCTGTCAACTGGAATTTGACCAGCTCCCTTAATAACTGTTCCGATGATTGGAATTTGAAAGACTGATTTCTTTCCCAAATATCGCGGCGCTCGTCCATTGTTATAGAGAAAATGACTAAAAGTTAATGGATCAACATATGAGAGGTGGTTGCAGGTCACAATCGCAGCGCCACTTTTCGGAATTTTCTCTGCACCTTGCCAATCCTTTCGAACAATCAGATTAAGGATTGGTCGCAAAACTGCGGCACCAAATCGAAACCAGTTATTTGTTCCCAGTGGTTTATTTTTTGGTGGGTCATAACGAATCTCGTCTGACATATCGCAAGCCTATTTCAGTTAAAAGAAAAAGAGCCACGATTTCTCGTGGCTCTTTTCGAAAAAGAACTAACGCTTACTTGCGCTTGCCCTTCTTAGCCTTCTTTGCAGCCTTCTTAGGTGCCTTCTTTGCAGCCTTCTTCACCACTTTTGCAGCCTTCTTAGGCGCAACTTTGGCTGGAGCTGGCTTTGGGGCAGCTTCAAGCTTGCGGGCTCCGGCGATTACTTCTTTGAGAGCCTTAGCTGGAAGGAAGCGAACTTTCTTGCTCGCTTTGATTTGAATGGTCTCACCAGTAAATGGGTTACGACCTTTACGAGCTTTGCGATCTACTTTCTTGAACTTGCCAAAGTCGTTAATCGTGACGTCTTCACCTTTGTGAATGTTACGTGTGATTGAATCGAAAATGACATTTACTGCGTTTGCGGCTTCCTTCTTACTTCCATTGAAGTATGGAGCCAACCCCGCAATGAACTGGGCTTTGTTCATTTCATTCCCCTTATATTTACGCGTAAAGTTAAGCGTGCGCTTAACGTTGGTAGCAATTTACGCAGAAAAATCAACGTTTTGCGGATATCGCGCGGTGTGTCGGAGTGAGAGTTTTTCAAAAAAACGCGATTTTTATGCGTAAAAAACTCTAAAGTATGAGTTGAGAGTTCTACACTTTTAACGAACTGGTTGCGTAACAGGCTTGAAAAGTGGGCGTTTTTCTTCAAAATCACGGACTGCATCAGTGTGACGAAGCGTTAAACCAATGTCATCTAAGCCTTCCATCAATCGCCAACGCGTGTAATCATCAAGGGCAAATGCGATGGAATGTCCGTTGTAAGAAACGCTCTTGCTCTCGAGATCAACAGTAACTTCGGTCTGCGGATTAGCTTCAATCGCGCTCCACAGCTTTTCAATCTCTTCTTGCGGCAAAATCACAGTCAATAGGCCGCCCTTAAGTGAGTTGCCACGGAAAATATCGGCAAACCTACTTGAGATAACTGCTTTAAAACCGTAATTCTGTAGCGCCCAGACCGCATGCTCTCGTGATGAACCGGTTCCAAAATCAACCCCGGCTACAAGTACTGTCCCCTTGGCAAATTCCGGTTTATTGAGAACAAAATCCGGGTCGCTTCGCCATGCTGAAAAGAGGCCATCTTCAAAACCAGAACGTGTAACCCGCTTGAGATAGACCGCCGGAATGATTTGATCGGTATCAACATTGCTTCGACGGAGCGGTACTGCGGTTCCGGTGTGCTTAATAAATTTTTCCATGGCCACTCCTACAAATCTGCTGGCGATGCCAGCGTTCCTTTAAGCGCTGTTGCTGCCGCAACGAGCGGACTTACAAGATGTGTTCTTCCGCCTTTTCCTTGCCGACCTTCAAAATTGCGATTTGATGTAGAAGCAGAACGCTCTCCTGGTGTTAATTGATCCGGGTTCATTCCGAGACACATGGAACAACCTGCGCTCCGCCACTCTGCGCCAGCAGCGATAAATACTTTATCGAGGCCTTCGGCTTCTGCTTGTAGCCGAACTCGCGCTGATCCCGGCACAACCAACATCCGAAGCGATGAGGAAATTTTCTTATTTTTAATAATCTCGGCAGCAGCACGGAGGTCTTCAATTCGACCATTGGTGCATGAGCCCAAGAAAACTGTGTCGATTGCGATTGATTTCAACGGCGTACCAGCTGTTAAACCCATATAAACCAATGCTCGTTCAGCAGCGCCGCGCTCTTCTGGATCTGAGATCTCCGCCGGATTCGGTACGGCTGCATTGAGCGGCAAACCTTGTCCTGGATTAGTTCCCCACGTAACAAACGGCGATAACTCCGCTGCATTTAACGTAATTTCTTTATCAAACTTTGCATCGCTATCTGTGACCAACGTTTTCCAATACGCAACAGCCTTATCCCACTCCGCGCCTACTGGTGCATGAGGTTTTCCTTGAATGTAATCAAAAGTAGTTTGATCTGGCGCAATTAATCCTGCGCGCGCACCGGCTTCAATCGACATATTGCAAATAGTCATTCGCGCTTCCATCGAAAGTTCACGAATAGCGCTACCGCGATACTCCAAAACATAACCTTGTCCACCACCGGTACCAATTTTCGCAATGATGGCAAGAATGATGTCTTTACTTGTTACTCCTGGTTTGAGTGAACCTTCAACATTAATCGCCATTGTCTTTGGTCGAGCAAGCGGCAGAGTTTGGGTTGCTAAAACATGTTCGACTTCGCTCGTTCCAATTCCAAATGCGAGTGCGCCAAAAGCGCCATGGGTTGAGGTATGAGAGTCACCGCAGACAATGGTCATTCCTGGTTGCGTAAGTCCTAGTTGTGGTCCAACCACGTGAACGATGCCTTGTTCTACATCGCCGAGTGAGTGAATACGTACGCCAAATTCCGCGCAATTTTTCCGCAGCGTATCGACTTGTAATTTCGAGACTGGATCTGCAATGGGCTTATCGATATCAAGGGTTGGAACGTTGTGGTCTTCCGTAGCAAGAGTGAGGTCAGGCCGGCGAACTTTTCTCCCGGTTAATCGAAGGCCATCAAATGCTTGCGGGCTCGTTACTTCATGAATGAGATGGAGATCGATGTAGAGCAAATCAGGTTCGCCTTCAACGCGACGAACAATGTGATCATCCCAAATCTTCTCCGCAAGTGTCTTTCCCATATCCTCGTTCCCGTCGTTTGCATTCTCATATCCTGAGATGGCATTATCAGAGTGTGGACAAGAAGAATAGCGGAGTTGGCGTACTCGATAAAGCCGTAAGAATTCTCGCTGTCCTTGAATCCGGCCCGCACTCACTTGCCGAACTTGTCACCGCAACAAAGATTGCCCGCCCTACTGCTCATCGGCTCGCGGTCGCGCTTGAATTTCACCGATTCGTCGCACGCGATCTCACTGGCCGATTTATTCTCGGACCGCGCGCTGGTGAATTAGGTGCATCAGCCGGCGAAGATCGATTACTTGCCGCTGCAAATCCTGCGCTCATTGCACTTCGCGATGCGACCGGAGAAAGTGCGCAGTTATACCGGCGCCAAGGCGATCAACGAATCTGCGTAGCTGCCGCTGAACGCTTATCCGGTTTACGTGATTCTGTTCCTGTTGGCGCATCATTCACAATGCAAGCAGGCTCAGCAGCCCAAATTCTTTTAGCGTGGGAAGATGCCGACAAATTACATCGCGCGCTCACTAATGCGCGTTTTAATGCCACTCATCTCTCCGCAGTTCGTCGACGTGGTTGGGCACAATCAGTTGGCGAACGAGAAGCCGGAGTTGCATCAGTCTCAGCGCCAGTGCGCGGCCCAAATAATCGCGTCATTGCAGCCGTGAGTATTAGTGGACCGATTGAAAGACTTGGTCGACAACCTGGACGAAACCATGCCGCTGCTGTTGTTGCTACCGCTGCGCGACTGAGTGAAGTTATCTCTAAAAAGTAATTCCGTAAAAAAATTAATCGTTTAAAATTAATCCTTAAGAATTAATCCTTGTATAAAGTAGCCCCGAAGGGATTC
>CAXBQM010000063.1:0-6778 GCA_963978235.1 uncultured bacterium
TACACGGTTTGCTCTCAGGGTGGTCACCAGAAGAAACAGTGAAGTTTGCAAATGCGGCCGGCGCATACGTTGCATCGCAACTGATGTGCAGTGATGCTATGCCTACGGAAAACCAAGTGCGAGCGTTGCTCTCATGAGATTTTTTCCAGCGCGAGATGGACGCTCTGTTATTACGCCAACAATCGCTGGGTGGCGTTATTCAGGTTTAGTGATTTTAAATCTCCCTAGTGGCACGACCGAGATTGATGGAACGTATCTTGCAGATGCTGAAGGTGCGCTTATTCCGTTAAATGCAATCGAAGCCAACGTAGAAGTAGATGATCAAAAATTTTCACTTGCGGGTCGTCTCGGCGTATTTACTGGTAGTACCGATTGGCTTTATGTCGCGCCTCAATCGCGCATCCGCATCACATTAAATAAACCGGGTGAATTCGCACTTGCGACTGCTGTCGCAGATAAAAAATTTCCAACACAATATGTTGAAAAGAGCGAGCAGATCGAAATTCGTGGCGCAGGTGATGCCACTCGAGAAGTTCGGCCATTTATGCATCCAGATGTATTTACTGATGCGCATCGTTTAATGGCGGTAGAACTCGTAACTCCTGATGGTAATTGGTCCTCATTCCCGCCACATCGACATGACAACATCCCTGGATCACCTGCACATAATGAAGAGATTTACTATTTCCGAATTGGCAAAGAGAAAAGTGCGCACGGAAATAGTGAAGGGTGGGGATTTCATCGCACGTACTCGGCACCGAATGATCCTGAATTTTTTGATGATGCGATTTCAGTGCGAGATGGCGATATTTATTTAGTGCCACGTGGATTTCATGGTCCCTGCGTAGCAATGCCGGGATATCCGATGTACTACCTCAATGTTCTCGCTGGCCCGAGCGAGAAACGTACGATGGATTTTTGTGACGATCCCAACCATGCTTGGATTCGTGAGAGTTGGAAAACTCAATCGCCAGATCCACGAGTTCCATGGATTTGTGAATGAGGACTTGTGAATGAGGATTTGTGACTATGGAAATGAAGTGGAGTAAGCCGTGCCAATACTGACGACATCGCAAGCAATCGTGCGTTGGGCTATTGCGCAGAAAATTCGAATTGATGGCGAAGTTCACCCTTACTTTGCTGGCACCTTTGCAATCTTTGGTCACGGAAATGCGCTGAGCCTGGGCGATGCGCTCCATGCTTCTCAAAAAGAAATGATCACCTACCGCGGACAAACTGAAGAAGGTATGGGGCTTGCCGCAGTGGGATATGCGAAGGCGATGCGACGACAACAGTGCGCCATTGTGACAACTTCGGTAGGACCAGGTGCGATGAATGTTGTCACCGCCGCCGGAACTGCTTTAGCAAATCGACTTCCGATGATGATTCTTGTCGGAGATACATTTCACTCGCGAATTCCTGATCCAGTTCTTCAACAAGTCGAACATTTCGATTCGCCATCAACCACAGTTAATGATGCGTTCCGTCCGGTGGTTCGATTCTGGGATCGCATCACTTCACCAACTCACATTCTCTCCTCACTTCCGCAAGCGCTAACAACTCTGCTTGATCCAGCAACATGTGGTCCAGTGTGCTTAGCGTTGCCACAAGATGTGCAAGCAGAAAGTTTTGATTTTCCCGAAGAATTTTTTGCAGAAACCATTCATGAGATTCCTCGTCCACGTCCTGATCTCAATGAACTCAAACGTGCTGCGGAACTTATTTCACAAGCAAAGAAACCAGTAATCATTGCTGGCGGTGGCGTTCATTACTCTCGCGCCGAAGAAGAACTGGCTCACTATGTTAAAAACTTCGCCATTCCAGTTGTGGAGACCATGTCTGGAAAAACGTCACTTCCATGGAGCAACCCACTTCTTGTTGGTCCACTTGGAGTCACCGGTTCAGATCCGGTCAATGCTTTGGTTAATGAGTCAGATTTAATTATTGCCGTTGGCACCCGCTTACAAGATTTCACTACTGGTTCATGGACTTTGTTTGGTAATAAAACAATTGTTGCAATCAATGTGGCCCGGTTTGATGCGATAAAACGCCACTCGGTAGCTGTGGTTGGCGATGCGAAAGTTACATTGGAAGAGTTATCAGAGCTTCTTAAACCTGCTGGCGCTACGAGAGATCAATGGCTTTCGCGTGCTGCCACACTCAAGCAAGAATGCGAAACGTTGCGCGCACAACGGCAATCGCTCTCATCGGATATTCCTACATATGCGCAAGTAGTTATTGCTACCAATGATGTCGCCCGGCCAGAAGATTATGTTTTAACAGCAGCTGGTGGCTTACCTGGCGAACTTAACAACAATTGGTTAGCGCACTCAGTGGCATCTTTTGATTGTGAGTACGGATTTTCTTGTATGGGTTATGAAATCAGTGGTGCATGGGGCGCAGCAATTGCCCAGAACACCATGAAAAATAAGAAGAGTTCAGGTCGCGTCATTGCACTCACCGGAGATGGTTCGTACATGATGCTCAATTCGGATATTTATAGCGCGGTATTACATCGCCATCCATTCACGCTGATTCTCTGCGATAACGGTGGCTTTGCTGTTATTTCACGGTTACAAACTGGACATGGCGCAGATTCATTCCGCACGATGATTACTGAAAATAAAAATGCGCCACGAGTTGATTTTGTCGCTCATGCGCAAGCTATGGGAGCGAAGACTTTTCGAGTAAGCACTGTCTCGGAACTCTCTAGAACACTGATCGAAACTCAAAATAGCAATGATGTTGTTGTGATTGTGATGGAGACTGCACCGGCTACTTGGACCGAAGGTGGTGCGTTCTGGGAAGTTGGAGTTCCAGAAGTTTCATCGAAAGCAGAAGTCAAAGCAGCGTTAGCAAAAGTTCACGAAGCAAAGAAAAACCAACGGATTTACTAGTTCGACTCTCTCTTAATTCGTTAAAGCTTTCTGGATGTTCGCCATCGATTCCGCTGATTTCTCTTCGGTCGGTTCCCATGCAGTGTCTTGTTCACTCATTAACCAACCGGAAAAACCACTCTCTTCAAGTGCGATAAATAACTCTCGGACTTTTAGTAAACCGGTCCCGGCAGGAACAAAGAGTTTTAATTCATCTACTGCGTAGCCCATATTTGGTACTTCTTTACTCTTCATTTTTTGCAGCACTTCACCGCTGACATCTTTCACGTGCACATGCGTAACTCGTTTTCCATATTCTCGTGCTGCCGCGACTGGATCACCACCACCGACTAACCAATGTCCAACATCGAGACAGAGTGAAACTTTCTCAGAGAGAAGTGACATCAGAATCTTTGTCTCTCGCGGTGTTTCGATATATGTACCACCATGAGGATGAAACGATGAAGCCATTCCTAATTCATGGGCACGTACTGCCCATTTTTCAACAAAGTCTGCAACGCTCTTGAAACCTGCATCGGTGAAACCCGGACCAGCATCAGCATTTGCTGCGCTTTCATCGCGATCTTTTGAGCCATCAATCGCGAAAACGGCATTCTGTACTTTTGATTGAGCGCCACTGGAAAGGATTTTCTCAACTTCTTCATCTTCACCTGGAAGGACGCCATCAACAGAGCAGCGAATCGGAACATAAATTTCAGCCGCTTCAATTTCGTACTTTTTCATCAAGCCACGAAACTCTGCCGACTCTGATTGTTCGCACGATACTTGAATGCCTTTAAAGCCATACTCGGAGATACGACGAAGAAAGCTTTCTTTATGTGCTGAGTCGTATTTCCAATTAAGGGGAACGATGCCAACTTTGGCATTTCTTAATCGCACTCGTGAATTCACGCTGAAACCTCCATGACTAAGTCGAGCAGAATAGTTGACCAACTGAAATCTGGAGCTCCCCAGCCAGTCGCGTCGTGTGGGTTGTAATACTCACGAACCCCGCTCTTTTTCATACATTCAATACTTTGATTGGCGATATGCCGAGCTAGGTCGATTCGGCCGTGGCGAATTAATCCCCGCGCGAGATACCAATTGCTATTCATCCATGTTGGACCGCGCCATACGAGATTGCCACCGACGGTATTAGGTCGAAAAGTCGGATGGTTCATTGCCGTACTCGGAATTGGATATCTCGCCCAATATTCTTCTGGGTTTAATAGATGTTCCATCAATCGACTTAATTTTGCTTGGTCGATATCCGTCAATAACAGCGGCATTAAAGAGGTAAATGTGTTGACTCGGATTTTTGTGTTCGATTTTCCATTGACGTCGTAATAGAGACCGTCACTTTCATCCCAACACAGCTCCTCAAGAGATCTCCGAGCAATTGTGGCTCGCTCGGCATAACGCTTTTCTCCTTCGCCATCACCGATTGAGGCACATAACTGAGCAAGCACCCGGAGATTTTCAATATAAATTACATTGACCATCACATCTGCAACAACGAAGTAGTCGGTCGCTATCATCTGCTTCGGATCTCGGTTAAAGGGAAGATACTGATCACAAATTAATTTCCAGCCACGTTCAAAACTAATATGTTCTTCATCCTTTATCTTCATTAACTCGTCCCACTTTGGAGAGTGATCTAATCCGGTTTCATCAGGTTGAATAACTCGGATTAATCCATCGTTGTATGGGCTCCGAACCGCGTGACACCACTCGTAGAATCGAATTACTCCGGGAAGGATTTCTTTCAGAAAATCTTTACCTCGGCCACGTTGCGCTACTGCGTTCACTGCTTCAGCAAGCAATGGTGGTTGCATTTCATCAGAGAGATACTTTGTGCGAAAAGCTATATCGTAAGTGGAAACCATTTCCTCATAAACATCACGCTGCCAAAAAGTAACATGCGAGATAAATCCATCCGCATGTTGGTTTTTCAACAAGCTAAAAAGTTCGGCTTCGGCTTTATTGATATCGATATGGCTGAGTGCGATTGCATGGAAACAAGAGTCCCAAAACCATTGAAATGGATAGGTTTCGTGTGAGGGGCAGGTGAAATCATACGAATGACCGCACCACGAAGCGCTCCCTCGTTGTCGATTACGTTGATGGATTCCGTTCACTCGATCCCGTAGCCAAGAAATATTTTCAGCTGATGGCGCTTGTGAGTGAATATTCATTGCTAGTACCTTACTATGCGTCTTCGCTTAGAGTGTTCGTTGAAATTCGAGTAGAGAGAGAATTCATGTCAAACCTAGTTCGCGTTGGTGTTGTTGGCGCAGGTGCCGTTGCTTCATCTGTTCATCTACCAATACTTACTCGGAGGAGCGATCTCTACAGCCTCACTGCTCTCGCTGATTACAATATTGAAGCGACGCATGCGCTCTCTGATCGATTCAATATTCGTCATCGATTTGATTCGCCACAAGCCATGTACGCGTCAGGTGAAATTGATGCGGTAGTTATTCTCAACTCTGGAAGTCATTGCCAAGTAGTTGTTGATGCACTTAACGCTGGGCTTGATGTCTTCTGTGAAAAACCACTCGCCTACTCCCGTGAAGAAATGTCTAAAATTGAAAGCGCATTAAAAATATCTGGTCGTCGATTGATGATCGGATACATGAAGACCTTTGACCAAGCAGTTTATGAAGCTGCCAAAAACATTACGGGTAGACCACGCACAGTCGACGTTGTTGTTCTCCATCCAAGTGGTGAAAGCCAATTGGCAACTACTGAATTGCATGTCAAATCTTTCCCAGCATCTAAAGAATTGATTGAACGATTTAAAGCAAGCGATCGACAAGTACGCGAAGAAGCGCTTGGAAGTGCGGCAGCAAGTGCAATCGGCGCGGAATATATGGACATCATTCTTGGCAGCGTGATTCATGAACTTTCAGTACTGCGCTCACTTGATATTCACATTACTGATATTGATTTTGTAGATCGATGGCCAACCGATTCAAAAGCTGAATCTTTCATTATTCATGCTCGAACAAGCGATGGCGTTCGCGTCACGATTCGCTGGTTCTATCTCGATTCCTATCCGATGTATCAGGAAGAGATTCGTTGGGTCAATGAAAATGAAGGACACCACATCATTTTCTCTAGCCCATACATTCTCCGCGTGCCTACAAAATATATTCACACCACTCGACATGGCTTGGATCATAAAGAGACGATTTTTGAGTCCTATCAACCTAATTTCGAAATTGAACTGGTTGCCTTCCATCAGCTCGTTAAAACTGGAACACAACAGACCGATCCCATTAAAGCCGGCAACGAAGATTTAGAAATTTGCCTCAAAATTGCCAAGGCAATATGTGAACGAGAAAATATTGCGTTGGGTGGAAATCTATTGAAGTAGCTTGCTACTTCATTCGACCTTCAATATCTCGGAGTACTTGATGTACCTCTCGAGAAATTGACTTTAGTTCTTTAAGTTCCATTTGCGCGATCGCGCGAGCTTCTTTCGCTAGCTCAAATTCACTAAGGCTGGCAAAGTGCGTTTCATTGATAATCTCCTGAGTTTTCGTTGATTGCACATCTTGTCCAACCATAATGATTGAGAGAAGTACAAGTTGGAGAAAGGTCTGGGCAACCCACGAAACAATAACAATGGTGTCGTGAGTCTTCAGCGCATTTGGAAGTGAAATAAGCGCAATTGCCATAAAAATGTATGCACACCACATGGTTCCTACGGCGCTTGTTATTTTTAAAGCAATTTTTTGATTGATGGTTTCAAGGGTTTTCATAGAGGGAGCGTACTCGGGTTGAATTCTTTACAGAATTCACAAGAATAGGCGCATGTCGACGCCACGCAGGGCACTGAT
This sequence comes from uncultured bacterium, assembly GCA_963978235.1. Lineage (GTDB taxonomy): Bacteria > Actinomycetota > Actinomycetes > Nanopelagicales > Nanopelagicaceae > UBA7398. The sequence goes on from CAXBQM010000063.1 coordinate 6,722, forward strand.
CTGGCTGTTAGTTCCAATTTTTTCAGTTCTGGCTCTCGGCTCTGTTTGGGCGAGCAT
>CAXBQM010000064.1:0-6755 GCA_963978235.1 uncultured bacterium
GTGGTTTAACTACATATGGTTGCGCGGTAGAAACATCGTCGGCAAGAAATGCACCGCTCATTGAAGGTGATTGACGAACTTTAACCACCATCTCTTCCCGCGTAAGTGATAAACCAGAGAAGATACCGACTCGCATCGCACCGCGATCGCGCAGATGACGAGTTAATGCGCGCGTATCAATCCCACTAATTCCCACAACACCTTGCTTAATTAAATCTTCTTCTAACGAACTCTCTGCCCGCCAATTTGAAGTAATGGGAGATGGATCGCGCACGACAAAACCAGATACCCAAATTCGCGATGACTCCTCATCGTGGTGATTCATGCCAGTATTTCCAATATGTGGCGCCGTCATAATCACTACTTGTTTGTGATACGACGGATCAGTTAACGTCTCTTGATATCCGGTCATACCGGTTGTAAATACCGCTTCGCCATACGTCTCGCCCGTCGCTGCCCACGGTTCACCTTCAAAAACTCGGCCATCATCCAGTACGAGAAATGCGCTCATTTAAATAGCGCTCACTTCTTTGCCACGAAAGAAAGTTCGTTCGACCACAGCCGGTAATTCTCGGCCATGAAATGGCGTATTTCGGGATTTCGATTGAACTGCATCGCGATCAACTGTCCACGCCTTGCTGAGATCAACGATACAAAGATTGGCGCGTTGCCCGATTTGAATCGTGCCACCATGTTCGCCATACCCAGCAATCTTTGCTGGCGCAATAGACATTCGATCAACTAATGCAGCCAGTGAAAGCAACCCACTCTTCACCATTGTGAGGTACCCAATCGAAAACGCGCTCTCTAGACCTAACATGCCAAACGCCGCTGCCTGCCATTCACACTCTTTATTCTCAGAGGAATGTGGCGCGTGATCGGTAGCGATGATGTCGATCGTGCCATCAGCAAGTCCTTCGCGAAGAGCCATCACATCTTTTTCGGTGCGTAACGGTGGATTTACTTTAAATACCGGGTCATAACTTTCCGCTGCATCTTCGGTGAGCAAGAGATGGTGAGGCGTAACTTCCGCAGTCACATTAATGCCACGCGCTTTTGCCCATCGAATTATTTCTACGCCACCTGCTGTGGTGACATGGCAGACATGAAGGCGGGATTGCACATGATCGGCAAGAAGTACATCGCGCGCAATGATTCCTTCTTCTGCAACAGCTGGCCACCCTTTCAAACCAAGTTTGGAAGAGATAATTCCTTCATTCATCTGGGCACCAACAGTTAAGTGCGGATCTTGTGCATGTTGTGCGATCACACCGTCAAACATTTTGACGTACTCCAACGCACGGCGCATCACTAACGAATCAGAGACGCAATGTCCATCATCGCTAAAGATGCGTACCTTCGCAGCAGAATTTGCCATCGCTAAAATTTCCGCAAGTTCTTTCCCGGCTTGGCCGCTAGTTACTGCGCCGATCGGAAATACATCGCAGAGCCCGCTCTCTTCGCCCAATCGAAATACTTGTTCCACAACGCCCGCAGTATCTGCAACCGGATTGGTATTTGGCATCGCAGAAATTGCGGTGTAGCCACCTTTCACTGCAGCGCGCGATCCGGATTCAACGGTCTCTGAATCTTCTTTTCCAGGTTCACGAAGATGGGTATGGAGATCAACTAAGCCAGGCAGAATGTGTTTCCCTGTTGCAGCAATCTCTCTACCGTGTACTTCTGAACCAATATGAGAGATCGTGCCATCGGTAACAGTGATATTCACTTTTCGATCATCAAAAGTTGTGCCACCAACGATGGTAAAAATATCTTTCGCCATTAACTATTCACCGCCGTTAACAGTTCTCGCTGCGCTCCACCAAGGAGAAGGTAGAGCACCGCCATTCGAATATGAACACCATTTGTCACCTGTTCCACAATCACTGAATTCACGCTATCGGCGCTCTCCGCTGAGATCTCAAGCCCGCGATTCATTGGACCAGGATGCATAATCAAAGTGTGTGGAATCAGCCGCAATCGATCACTATCTAAACCAAATTGCCGTGAATACTCTCGCTCTGATGGGAAGAAAAGTTCACTCATTCGCTCGCGTTGAATCCGAAGCATCATAATCACATCAACTTTGCCAAGCACTTCATCAATGCCATACACAATTTCTACGGGCCAACTTTCAACTCCGACCGGCAATAACGTGGGTGGCGCAACCAAGATCACTTTCGCACCGAGTTTGGTTAACAAGAGAACATTGGAACGGGCCACTCGAGAATGGAGAACATCGCCAACGATTGCCACGGTAACGCCAGCAAGATCTGCTCCGCGTCCTACGTGTTTTCGAATCGTGTACGCATCAAGCAACGCTTGAGTTGGATGTTCATGCGTTCCATCCCCGGCGTTAATTACTGATCCAGTCATCCACTGTTGCGCTGCTAACCGCGCCGGTGCACCTGATGCGCCGTGTCGAATAATGACGGCATCAGCGCCCATCGCTTGCAAAGTTAGCGCCGTATCTTTGAGCGACTCCCCTTTACTAACGCTCGAACCTTTTGCCGAGAAATTAATAACATCTGCCGACAATCGTTTTGCCGCAGCTTCAAATGAGATTCTGGTTCGAGTGGAATCTTCAAAGAAGAGGTTAACTACGGTTCGTCCTCGTAGCGTCGGCAACTTCTTTATTGGTGCGTTTGAAACATTCGCTAATTCCTGCGCTGTATCCAGAACCAAAATTGCATCGTCGCGAGTGAGATCGTTAATACTTAAAAGATGGCGGTTCATCGCGTACCTTCTAACAGAACTTCATCGCTACCATCAATTTCAGCAAGATGAACTTTCACCGATTCACTCCGCGATGTTGGAATATTTTTGCCAACATAATCTGCTCGAATTGGTAGCTCGCGATGCCCGCGATCGATCAGCACCGCTAATTGCACCGTTCGTGGTCGGCCCAACTCTCCCACTGCATCAAGAGCAGCCCGGATAGTTCGGCCAGAGTAAAAAACATCGTCAATCAAGATGACATCTCTACCTTCAATGCCACCGTCGGGAACGATCGTAGGCAAGAGCGCTTTTGCTGGCCGCATCCGCAAATCATCGCGATACATCGTGATGTCGAGAGTGCCGGCGGGCACGCTCTTTCCTTCTAATTCAGAGATCAGCGCTGCAATTCGTTGCGACAGATATGCGCCGCGAGTAGGAATTCCTAAAAGTGCGATCTGGGAAATTCCACGATTATGTTCAATGATTTCATGAGCAATGCGCTTAAGCGCGCGGGCGATATCGCCAGAATTCATGACCTGAGTCATTTGTTTCTCCTTCGCCGCCTCACAGGACGGTTCGTTAAAGGTTGCCGAAGGCTATCACTTCACAGACGAAATCCTGTTATTGGCTCATTCGCGTTCGCGCTGTGGAAACTCCACCGCGATTTATGCTCAACGGCTTTACGGTGCGCTCATGAATTCATCCCACCCATCATGGGGTTCGGTAACTGAGAACCTGCGAAAAATCCGTATCGCTCGTGGCTGGACGCTGAGCGATGTCGAACGAAAGTCTCATGGCAGATGGAAAGCAGTGGTGATCGGCTCTTATGAACGAGCAGATCGTTCGCTCTCCATTGCAAAAGCTATTGAACTTGCCGATTTCTATGGCGTACCACTTGCCTACTTACTTGGCATTGAAAGTGGTACATCCCTCTCCAACTCTTCGGCTCAAGAAAGCCCCACTCGGTTGATGGTGGATCTACGAAAAATCTCTCGCTCGAAACAATCGGAGAAACTCTCACTCTTTACTGCTTGGATTACTGCGCAACGACAAGATTGGAATGGTGAAGTATTAACGATTCGCGCTAGCGATCTTTCGACCTTAGCGCTACTGCTTAATCTCTCGCTTATTGAGGCGAGGCGATATCTCGCTTCCTACCTCTGTTCTTAAAACTATTAACTAATAACGATATCGTCGCGATTAGCGGCGATTGTTGCGAGGACGCCATTGATATACGACACAGAATCATCCGTTGAAAGCGTCTTTGCTAACTCCAGCGCTTCGCTAATTGCCACTTTATCCGGGATCTCAGTGCTCCACAGAAGTTCATAGATTGCTATTCGAAGAATATTTCGATCTACTGCCGGCATCCGATCCATATCCCATCCTTGGGCATGGAGCGTGATGAGCTCATCAATCTTCTTTCGTGCACTTGCCACACCTTCAAGAAGTTGTGCGGTGTATTCGCGGATATAAACTTCTTCATCACTCATCCGAGAAGATAAGAGATCAACCGCAACTCGTCCGCGAATATCGGCTTCGTAAAGGAGATCGAGCGCTGCTTTTCTCGATTTGGAGCGAGTACTCACGCGCGGCCGAGATATGTACCAGAGCGAGTATCGACCAGAATTACTTCATCTTGTTTAATGAAGAGTGGCACTTGAATGGAGATTCCGGTTTCCAGGGTTGCTGGTTTTGATCCGGCGGAAGAGCGATCGCCTTGAATACCAGGCTCGGTGTAAGTAATTTTTAATGGAACGGAAGCAGGCAATTCGATGTAGAGCGGATTTCCTTCGTGGATTGCTACTACCGCATCAGTATTTTCCAACATGTAGTTTGCTGATTCGCCAACAGTTTGACCTGGGATAGTGATCTGGTCATACGTTGTGCTATCCATAAATACGAAATCTTCGCCATCTTTATAGAGGAATTGCATATCGCGCTTTTCAAGGATTGCAATCTCAACTTTTACGCCCGCGTTGAAAGTCTTTTCGACAACTTTTCCAGTAAGGACTTGGCGCATCTTGGTACGAACGAAGGCTGGACCTTTACCTGGCTTCACATGCTGGAATTCAACAACAGTCCAGAGCTGACCATCGAGATCGAGAGTCATGCCATTCTTTAAATCATTTGTTGTTGCCATGGTTCTACCTTGTCCCTCTGTTCCTAGGATTGCACTTACGATTAATTCAAGTCGAGCGCGAAAGTTTACCTGACCAACTTTGCCATGGCATCCAAGGCTAATCGGTAGGAATCAGCGCCAAATCCTGCAATGGTGCCCTTGGCAACACCAGAAATTACTGAGGTATGTCGAAATTCCTCGCGAGAGAGTGGATTAGAAAGATGCACTTCAATCAACGGAGTTTCAAGCGCGGCCGCCGCATCGCGAATCGCATAGGAATAATGGGTAAATGCTGCTGGATTAATGATGACTGGCAATTTCTCATCTGCTGCGCGATGAAGGAGTTGAATGATTTCAGTCTCGCTATCTGATTGCGAGATCTCGACATCCAGTGAGAGCGATTTAGCCCATTCAGTGATCTGTGCGCAGAGTTCTGAATACGACAGTGATCCATAAATCGCAGGTTCACGTTGGCCTAATCTCGCCAAATTTGGTCCGTTGATGACGAGAATTTTCATGACGAAATTCTCTCATAGGCTTTTAGCAAAGAGCGCATCGGAACATTCTCTGCTCGACTTGTCTTACCGAGCCCGGTCAGCGTGACGAACCGAATTTTGCCGCCTTTTACTTTCTTATCTCCGCCCATAAGACCATGCAACTTTTCAAAAGCGTTTGCGTGATAGGAAATTGGTAGATCGATTGATTGCAGAATCGCACGATGTCGCTCAACAATCTTAGGCGACAACTTTCCAACAATAGAACTAAGTTCGGCGGCATAGACCATGCCGATCGCAACCGCCTCACCATGACGTAATTGATAGTTCTCTACCTTTTCAATGGCGTGACCGAGAGTATGGCCATAATTGAGAACTTCGCGTCCGAAACTTTCTTTAAAATCTGCCGAGACGACTTTTGCTTTCACTGCTACTGCTTTCTTTATTAACGAAGCAGTGATGTGAACATTTCTCTCTAAGTCAGTGAGAATTGTTGGATCAGCGATAAATCCGCACTTCACCACTTCGGCTAAACCTGCGTTGATGTCACGCGCTGAAAGGCTTTCAATGAATCTCACATCAATGAAAACCTGTGACGGTGAATAAAAAGCACCAACTAAATTCTTGCCATGTCGGGTATTGATGCCAGTCTTGCCACCAATTGCAGCATCAACCATGCCCGCAACTGTGGTTGGCATTGCTACCCATTCCACTCCGCGTAACCACGATGCCGCAGCAAAACCCGCTAAATCAGTAGTTGCACCGCCACCGAGCCCGATAATCAAGCCATCGCGGCCAAGTTTTACTTCACCACAGATATCCAGCACTCGTTCCAGAGTTTCAAAACTCTTCTGTGCTTCCCCTTCCGGAAGTGAAATCAGCGTGACGTTCTTTAGTGGTTCAATGAAATCAGCGAGTTGAAAGAGTGAAACCAATTTATCTGGCGCGAGAATTACCGAATTTCTTCCTTTAACTAACTTCTTGATTGCGCTCTGCCAGGACGGAATGAAGTTCACTTCATAGCGGCGTTCGGCTTTAACAATGAGTCGTTGCGTCGCCATTATTGACCGCCGTTCTTCTGCTTCGCGCGGCTCATGGTTTCAATAATTTCAGAGGCGACTTCATCAGGTTTCTTGTTATCAGTTGAGATCGTCAGCGTTGCTAGTGATTCATAGATTGGTCGACGTTTCTCCATCAATTGCAACCATTGTTGCCGAGGGTTGAGCGCAAGTAACGGACGATCTTTATTGAATCCCACTCGTGGCGCAGCGTTGGAGATGGAAACATCGAGGAATACAACTTGCTTTGCAGTAGCGATCGCGCGTTGGGAGCTTTCGTTAAGTACCGATCCGCCCCCTACTGAAACGATTCCGCCATCGTGAGCCAACGCTTCTGCTACGACTTCAACTTCCATCTCCCGA
>CAXBQM010000065.1:0-6614 GCA_963978235.1 uncultured bacterium
TGTTCGGTTCCTGAAGTAGGGAAAGTGTTCCAAAAAGAAATTCTGCCTTTTCCAGTTAAGGTGGCAGCAACGCGAGTGCCATCAGACCAGATTCCCCATGGCCAAGCATCGGCACCAAGATCGATTGCATAACTTGCACTCGCGCCGGTTGAAGTTGGCATAGTTGACCATACGAGGATTCGATTGTTATCAGTATCTGCAACTAAAAGTTTTCCGGTTGAAGTAATAATGGCATCACTTGGCCAGTTACATTGATTGAGTGAATTTCCACTTGATGTAGAAGTGGTGTTCTGTTGGCAAAGTACAAAATCTGGAGCGGTTGTGGCGCTGGTAGGTGCGGTTTTCCAAACAAGGATTCGGTTATTGCCACGATCGACGAGCAGAAAATTGGTGCCATCACTTGCAAGCCCGCTGGGATGATCGAATAGTGAGGTGCCAGAAGTACTTGCATACCCCATTGCTGCTAAGTATCCAGTCGGTGAAGCCCCGGTAGAAATTTTTGTTCCAGAACTTGCTGATAATGAAGAGTAAGAAGAACTTATTTCGGTCGCAGGCGATTTTGTTGAAGCGGTGGTACCACCGCCAGTAGGTGTGGAGGGATTTGCAGGTGATGCCGGATTTACAGGTGATGCAGGATTGACCGGATTATTTGAATGTAATTGCCATACCAGTTTGCCGCTCGCATCTTTTTGACACGTTAAATCTTCACCGAGTGAACCGCGCGAACCTACACCTTCAGTCAGGCATTGCGAACCAAGTACCGGTGAGATCACACCAGGGCTTGAAGGTGAAACAGGTGTCATAGGAGTTACCGGAGTTACGGGATTCATTGGCGAAACTGGAGTTAATGGTGGAATAGGTTTAACCGGAACTCCTTTATTCCACACCAACTTCTTTCCACTTTTAATGCAGGTGTATTTAACAGCGCTACTTGTTGTCGTTGCACCTACTTTTGAGCAAGCCTTACCAGCAAGGGTCGCACTTAATGCCGGCGTCGTTTGCAGTGCAGTGAAGGCAGTCAGGAGAAGTAAAAGGAGCAATGAGTAGGTACTTTTAACGATGCGCATGTTCCCAAAATATCAGTGGCTGATAGAGATATCTAGGAACCATTATCGTTAACCCATGGCAAACATCGGAAATATGTATGGCCCAAATTTCACTTTTCTTGGAATTCCTCGCTGCGACCTTGACGATGCGAAATCTTTCGCAGGAGCCGATGTAGTTATTGTTGGTGCGCCTATTGATTCAGGAACTTCGCATCGATCTGGCGCAAAGTTTGGACCGCAAGCAATACGCGGTGGCGATTACTTACCGCATGATGCCGAGCGGCCACATTTAGCGATGCGGGTTGATTCGCTCAAAGAGTTAAAGATTTTTGATGCTGGCGATTTATTGATGCCACCTGGAGATCTCGTCTCTTCACTCAAAGTTTTGGAAGATGCAACAGAAAAAATTTCCCGCGCTGGCGCAGTAGCAGTCGTACTTGGTGGAGATCATTCTGTTGCATCAGCAGATGTTCTTGGAATTGCAAAGCATCGCGGTATGGGAAAAATTTCCATGATTCATTTCGATGCGCATGCTGATACTGGTGATCTTCAATTTGGTGCGCTCGTTGGTCATGGAACGCCTATGCGTCGATTGATTGATTCGGGAGCGGTACGCGGAGATCGTTTCTTGCAATTGGGACTTCGTGGTTATTGGCCAGATAACGAGACCCTAAATTGGATGCGCGATCAAGGGATGCGTTCGTATGAAATGACGGAGATTCATCATCGCGGCATGAAAGCGGTTCTCGATGAATCATTTGCAACGCTTACTAAAGATTGCGACGGTGTCTTTCTCTCTGTCGATATTGATGTGGTTGATCCTGGAATGGCGCCAGGAACCGGAACGCCAGAACCTGGTGGTATGACATCGCGAGAGTTGTTAGAAGCGGTACGTCGAATCTGTTTTGAATTGCCCGTCGTTGGCATCGATGTTGTCGAAGTCTGTCCAGCATTTGATAGCGCAGACATCACTGCGATCTTGGCCAATCGGGTAGTGCTGGAAGCGCTCAGCGCAATCACATTAAAGAAAAAGGGTGGAAGTTATTCTCCCACCCGAAATCTTTTAGATCGTTAAGAATTACTGCGCTTGCGCCACCGCTTCATCAAGAATTACTAACGCTTCTTTCAGTAAGTGATCTGGCATTACCAGTGGTGGAAGTAAGCGAATAACGTTCCCATACGTTCCAGCAGAAAGTATTAATACGCCTTTCTGTTGGCAGTACTTCACAATCGATGCGAGCGCTGCTGAATTTGGTTCATCGCTGCCAGCCTGAACGAGTTCAATTGCCTGCATCGCACCACGACCGCGAACATCACCGACGATTGGGTATTTTTTCTTCATTGCATGGAGCGCATCACTCATGATTGAACCGAGATGGTTTGCTCGATCTACTAATTTCTCTTCTTCAATCGTTGCAATAGCGCCGAGCGCAGCAGCACAGGCAACCGGTGAACCACCGTAGGTTCCACCAAGGCCACCAACATGTATCGAATCCATAATGTCAGCGCGACCGGTAACAGCTGCAAGTGGTAATCCACCAGCAATTCCTTTAGCTGTTGTCATCAAATCTGGAACGACGCCTTCATCATCACAAGCGAACATCGATCCGGTTCGCGCAAAACCAGTCTGAACTTCATCAGCAATAAAGACGATGCCATTCTTTGTGCAAAATTCGGAGAGGCCTTTAATGAAACCTCGAGGTGGTACGACGAAGCCACCTTCACCTTGAATTGGTTCTAAAACAATTGCTGCAACCCGATCTGCACCTAATTCTTTTTCAATTTTGTGAATGACGACATCGAGCGCTTCTTCAGCACATTTTTCTGGTCCACCTGGCCAGCGATATGGATAAGCCATTGGCATGCGATAAAACTCTGGCGCGAAGGGACCAAAACCATCTTTGTATGGCATGTTCTTTGCGGTCATCGCCATCGTTAAGTTAGTTCGTCCATGATAGCCATGTTCAAAGACAACAACTGCTTCACGTTTCGTAAAACGTCGCGCAATCTTTACCGCATTTTCTAACGCTTCAGCTCCAGAATTAAAGAGCGCTGACTTCTTCTTGCCAGTGCCTGGCGTGAGTCGATTGAGCGCTTCGCAGACTTCGACATAACCCATGTACGGCGCAACCATGAAACAGGTATGAGTAAATGCAGCTACTTGCTTCTGGACATTTTCAACGACGCGATCTGCGCTATTACCAACGTTCACAACCGCAATACCAGCGCCCATATCAATAATGGAATTGCCATCAACATCAACAATGACACCGCCACCTGCTTTTTCAACAACTATTGGAAATGACATTCCAAGTCCGGCAGAGACGGCAGCGCTACGACGTTCAATAAGCGCTTGTGATTTTGGTCCTGGAATTGCTGTAACTAATTTTCGTTCTTGCGGAATATGTGGGCCAGTTGTCATATCGCGATTCTACTCAGGCTGTTCCGGAAGCCGCGGTTTCGGAATTTTCGGAATATCTCCACGACGTAATCTGCGCCACAACCAGATAGCAACGCCACCAAAAAATGGCCATTCAAAGCTATATACCCATGCACGCCAATTTCCATTCTGTGCCCGAGTGAATTCAAACCAGCCTGCCCAGAGACAGAAGGGAAGTGAGATGGCCAAAACAATATCTAAAACAATTTTCTGCCGCCGCGTGACAGGCTTCGGCGTATCGTCATGAAGCCATTCTGGTTCGTTAGCGGGGCTAGACATCGGAACGTTGCTCCTTATTTTGCGCGGCCATAGATTGCGCAATTTCGGCATCAATAATCTTTGATTTGGCTACTTCACTTTTCATCCAATCATTGACTGCAATCGAGAGCCAAATGACATCGATAATCATGCTGCCTGACCACATTAATGAACCACCGCGACGTTGATCATCGAGGGTAAACATCGATCCATAAAGTGAAGTAGGAGAGACATAAATAAAGAAACCAGTCAATGTTTCTGGAACCATCATAAAGAAGAGCGAAAAGATTGCCATGGCAGGTGTGATGCGACGTTCCGGATTATCTCGATCCAATATTGAGTAGTAAAAAAGATAAGCGACAATCACGTACAGTGGAATTGCAATGAAGTCGTGCGCCCACGCATGAGTCATCAAGATTGAATGAAGAGCAGTGAAATGAACCCCCACCATTAGCGCTGCGTAGAGAAACCAACTGACCCACGAATGCGATAACCAGAGGAAGAGAACATTTTTGGGGCGGAAGAGATTGACACTTCCTAAGACGAGAAGTGGTCCAGTCACCATCATCAAAACCATGTGTTGAATCATGTGGCACCAAAAGTATGTCGTCGCGAGCGCTCCAATGGGAGTGACAACAACAAGGAGAAAAGAGAATATGCCGCTGTAAAAGGCAATCACAGTCCGTTGTGGAACTTTGCGTTCTCGTGCAACCAAAAAGTAGAGGTAACCAATCAAAATGGTAGGAACTGTTAATACCGGCGCTAACTGCCAGGTGGACCAAAATTCAGATGCCCGGTGAATCACGGAAACGAGAATATGACCTTCATTCTCAATGGAGTAGAGAAATCAAGGCAAAATTGAGCAAAACCTGAAAATAAACTGGTGGAGAACCTTGACTTGCCTGTGAGGCGAACCTATCTTTATGTTTCACATCACAACTGCGGACTACTCATACTGCAGAAAGAGAATGGAGTGAGATGAATAAGCGCATTCTCGGTGCGTTCATCACAGTCGTTCTAGGAGCAGGTCTCATTGCAGGAATCGGGCTTTATGTCGCCTCTGCAAAAAATGATTCATCATTTATGGAGCCAACTGCTGCTGGAACACTTGCGACCCCGCAAGGAACGTTGAACCACTACACCATGGATCTCTCGGTCTATCCAGATAGTTTCTGGAACGAGAAGAGCGCCCATCCTGATTGGGTGAGCTATGGACCTTCAACAAATTTCCATGTTCCGGCGCACTCGGCAATAACTTTTACGGTGAAGCAGTATGACAGTGGTGAACCAATAACAAATGATTTCTTTGCCAAAGTAATTGGCACGATGGATGGCACTGCAATTGTCGATGGACAGAAAGTTACACAAGTTGATCCGATGACAGTTGGTCATACTTTTACAATTCGCGGATTAGCAAATAAGAGTTCTTCCAATTTCTTTGTCAGCGTTCCACTTCCAGCAGTTCCCGATGACAAAATGTCGGAGAATGAAGGCGAATACATCAATCCACGTGTAGTGACTTTCACCATCGTGACTGGTGATGCCGGAGAGTATGTATGGAATTGTGAATTCCCTTGTGGTGATGGCACGCTCGCGCGATTTGGCGCTGCGATGTCGTCGCAAGGCTTTATGTCCGGGCACTTCATTGTGGAAGATAAGTAGGCATTGAAATGACTCAACTCGATAATCGTCCAGGCAATTCTCATGATGGTGGGTCTGGAAAAAAACCTAATTGGCTCAAGCGAAAAGATGTCCAACAGGTTGCAGCGCTGTGGGTAATTCTCTCCATTGGTATTGGCTGGATTGCCGGCGAAGTTATCTCACGATCCATGGGTACAGCCGCATCAGATGTGATGGAAGAGACCATCACGATGATGAAAGTCTTTACCTGGGTATCTGCTCCGATTGCCGGATTTGTTGGCGCAATTTGCCTCAAAATGCTTTCAACGAAATTGCATCGTGGTGATTTACCACCGCCTGATGCGGACCATTCAATTGAGAAAAGCCCACGAGCGGCTGCTGTGTGGATTGTTCTCTCGAGCCTGCTCTGCCTCTTTGCTGTGGTCTTTGGACTTGTTGTGATGCAAGAGGATGCAAAAACATTACAAGCAGCCGAAGCTGTTCACGTCAATGTAATGGGAAATCAATGGGTCTGGAACTTTGATTATCCAAATAACAATGTTCGATCGCAACAACTGTACTTACCAGTGGGCAAACCTGTTGTCTTCCATATCTCGTCGAAAGATGTGAAACATTCATTCTGGATTGTTCAGATGGGTGTCAAGATGGATGCAAATCCTGGGTATACAACTGAGCTAGCCGTCACTCCAAACAAAATCGGTGTATTCGATGTGCGATGTGCCGAGCTCTGCGGATTACTTCACGCCTATATGCAAAATCAAGTCCACGTAGTTAGTAAAGAAGATTATGACGCCTGGTTAATCAGCCAAGGAGGAAATGCATAATGTCTGCAACTCTACAATCGGCAACTCATAGCGGCTCTGCGAAGAAGTCAGCGTTGATTGAACGTTTAAATGTTTGGACAGCCTTTGCGTTCGGCATCCTCGGCGCAGTGATTACTTATGTCATCGCAAATAAATTACTTGGTGAAGATACCGATGAGATGATGATTCACAATCGCCATGATGCGTTAATCCTCTGGACCATGATTGGCTGGTTTGTTGGATTTATGTTTGGAATTGGTGCGCTTATTGGCCCATTCCGCTGGCTTGCTGGCAAAGATTTAACGTGGGACGAGCAGATGTTCTACGCCGGCAAAGATATGGGTATCAAACGTTATTTCCGATTCACCACAGATCACAAAGTAGTTGGCATCCAATATCTCGTCATCACCATGGTGATTTTTGGCG
>CAXBQM010000066.1:0-6360 GCA_963978235.1 uncultured bacterium
AAGAAGCGCGTGAAGTGCATTTACGTTGCGATTGGTCAAAAAGGTTCCACGATTGCAACTGTTAAAGCAGCACTCGAAGAGGCAGGTGCAATGGAGTACACAACCATTGTTGCTGCACCAGCATCAGATCCAGCTGGCTTCAAATATCTTGCACCGTACACTGGTTCGGCAATCGGTCAGCATTGGATGTACAAAGGCGATCACGTACTTATCGTCTTTGATGATCTTTCAAAACAAGCTGAGGCATATCGTTCGGTCTCACTGTTGCTCCGCCGTCCACCAGGTCGCGAAGCGTATCCAGGCGATGTTTTCTATTTACATTCACGTCTACTCGAGCGATGCGCAAAGCTTTCAGATGAATTAGGTGGCGGTTCTATGACTGGCTTACCGATCATTGAAACGAAAGGAAATGACGTCTCCGCATTCATTCCTACTAACGTTATTTCAATTACTGATGGCCAGTGCTTCCTTGAAACAGATCTCTTTAACGCAGGTGTTCGCCCCGCTATTAACGTTGGTATCTCAGTATCGCGCGTTGGTGGTTCAGCGCAGACAAAAGCGATGAAGAAGATTGCCGGCCGCCTCCGACTTGATCTTGCACAGTTCCGTGAACTCGAAGCGTTCGCTGCTTTTGGCTCCGATCTTGATGCAGCTTCAAAAGCACAGTTGGAACGAGGCTCACGTCTGGTAGAACTTCTCAAGCAAGGCCAGTACTCACCCTTCTCACTCGAGCGAATGATTGCTTCGATCTGGGCAGGTACAACAGGTCAACTCGATTCGATCGACGTCGCTGATATTCGCCGATTTGAAAGCGAATTTCTCGATTATCTCGCTCGCGACCACGCTGGCGTGATGAGCGCTATCGCAGAGACGAAAGAACTCAGCGATGACACTGTTGCCTCATTAACAAAAGCGATCACTACTTTTAAAGAGCGATTTGTTTCATCAGTTAAGAAAGCTGTGAACGAAACGCCGGTAAAAGCTGAAGATGATGATGCCAATGAGCAAGTAACCAGAGTGGTGCCAAAGAAGTAATTTATGGGCGCTCAACTCCGCATCTATCGTCGACGTATTCGCTCGGTTAAAGCGACTAAGAAGATTACGCGCGCAATGGAACTTATCTCTGCGTCACGTATCGTCAAAGCGCAACAACGAGTTAATGCATCGACACCGTACGCTAATGAATTAACGCGTGCAGTCTCTGCGGTAGCAACGTATTCAAATACCAATCATCCGTTAACGACGACATCGGAAAACCCAAAACGAGCAGCAGTTCTCATTATCACTGCTGACCGCGGAATGGCAGGCGCGTACTCGAGCGCGGCTATAAAAGAAGGTGATGGTCTCATCAACTTCTTAAGAGGTCGTGGTTTAGCAGTTGATGTCTTTCTTGTTGGGCGAAAAGCCGTGAACTATTACAAGTTCCGCAATCGACCAATCAAGTCATCGTGGACTGGATTTTCGGACAATCCACGTTACGAGAATGCAAAAGAAGTCTCGGATCAGTTAATTGATGCATTCCTAAAAGATGCTCAGGTTGATGTGAATGGCGTGGACGAACTTCACATTATTTATACTGAATTTAAATCTATGATTACACAAGTCCCTATGTCAAAGCGAATGCTGCCATTGGAAGTTGTCGATGCAGAAGTTCCAAAAGCAAATCTTCTACCTATGTATGAATTCGAACCAAACGCAGCAGAAGTGCTCAATGCTCTTTTACCGCGCTACATCGAATCGCGCGTCTTCAATGCGATGCTTCAGTCGGCAGCCTCCGAACATGCAGCGCGTCGTCGAGCGATGAAGTCAGCAACTGACAATGCTGATGAACTTATCAAGTCGTTCACTCGACTTGCGAACGCGGCTCGTCAAGCCGAAATTACTCAAGAAATAAGTGAAATCGTGGGCGGCGCAGATGCGCTCGCCTCAAGTAATGCAGGGAGCGAATAATGTCCGTAACAACCACAGCAACTGGACGCGTTGCGCGCGTCATTGGACCAGTCGTTGATATCGAATTCCCAGCGGATTCGATGCCAGCGATTTACAACGCGCTAACCGTGAAAGTCACGATTGGTGGAGAACAGCGCACGCTTACTCTCGAGGTTGCACAACATATTGGCGATAATCTCGTTCGCGCAATCTCAATGCAACCAACAGACGGTATGACTCGAGGTGTTGAAGTTCATGACACAGGTACGGCTATTTCTGTGCCAGTTGGTGATGTGACAAAGGGACACGTTTTTAATGCGCTTGGTGAATCACTCGACGTTCCAACATCTTCGCTCCAGATTAATGAACGTTGGCCAATCCACCGCACCGCACCAGATTTCGATCAACTTGAGTCCAAAACAGAAATGTTTGAAACCGGCATCAAAGTTATTGATCTTCTTACACCGTATGTAAAAGGTGGAAAGATTGGTCTCTTTGGTGGTGCAGGTGTTGGTAAAACCGTTCTCATTCAGGAAATGATTTATCGCGTCGCCGAAAACTTCGGTGGTGTTTCTGTATTCGCCGGCGTCGGTGAACGTACTCGCGAAGGAAACGACTTATTCCTGGAAATGACAGAGACTGGCGTTATCAATAAAACTGCTCTGGTCTTCGGTCAGATGGATGAGCCACCAGGGACGCGTCTTCGCGTTGCTCTCTCAGCGCTCACCATGGCTGAATATTTCCGCGATGTTCAGAAGCAAGACGTGCTTCTCTTCATCGATAACATCTTCCGCTTTACCCAAGCAGGTTCAGAAGTATCAACGCTCCTTGGCCGTATGCCATCTGCCGTGGGTTATCAGCCAACGCTGGCCGATGAAATGGGCGTGCTCCAAGAGCGCATCACTTCAACTCGTGGTCACTCGATTACATCGATGCAGGCAATTTACGTTCCAGCCGATGACATCACTGACCCAGCGCCACACACCACCTTTACCCACCTTGATGCAACGACCGTTCTTTCGCGTCCGATCTCAGAGCTTGGAATTTATCCAGCTGTGGATCCACTCGATTCAACGTCGCGCATTTTGGATCCACGTTATATCGGCGAGAATCACTTCCGCGTTGCAAACCGTGTGAAGCAAATCTTGCAGCGTTATAAGGATCTGCAAGACATCATCGCAATTCTTGGTATCGATGAACTCTCTGAAGAAGATCGAATTCTGGTTGGCCGTGCTCGTCGTATTCAGCGATTCCTTTCGCAGAATACATTCGTGGCAAAAGTCTTCACCGGTATCGAAGGTTCTTTCGTGCCACTTTCAGAGACGATTGCAGCATTCGATGCGTTAGCAAATGGCGATTATGACCACATTCCAGAGCAAGCATTCTTTATGTGCGGCGGTCTTGATGACGTCGAACGTAAAGCAGCTGAACTAGCGAAGTCATAACGCTGTGGCATCCGAAAAACTTCACGTCGAATTAGTATCGCCAGAGAAGCGAGTCTGGTCGGGCGAGGCCACGATGGTCTCCGCGCGAACCCTCGAAGGTGATCTAGGAATTCTTCCTGGACATACACCACTTCTCGGCGTACTAGTTGACGGCGCCGTTTCAATTAAAAGCGATAACGGCGTTGAAGAATTTTCTGTCCACGGTGGATTTCTTTCAGTTGCGAAAAATCGCGTTTCAATTCTTACTGAAACAGTTGATTAGTCAACCCGCGTAACATCAGCACCGAGCGCTTGTAGTTGCTCCGCAAATTGCGGGTATCCGCGATCAACATGGAATGCACCTTCAACAAAGGTTGTGCCATCAGCGACCAGCGCAGCAATGATTAGCCCGGCACCGGCGCGAATATCAGTGGCGATAACTGGCGCAGATGAGAGTTGAGGTATTCCGGTAATCGCTGCGTGATGGCCATCGACGCGAATTTTTGCGCCAAGTCGAGTCAGTTCATTAACGAACATAAATCGACCTTCGAAAACATTCTCAGTCACAATGGCATCACCATCCGCAATGGCATTCATTGTTATAGCCATGGGCTGTAAATCTGTCGGGAATCCTGGAAATGGCAGCGTGGCAAAATCAACTGATGATGGGCGTCGATCCATTTTTATACGTATGCCATCTTTGATTGAAGTGATCACTGCGCCAGCCGAAACCAATTTATCAAGTGGAACTTCGAGATGATCTGGATTGCAATGATGGATTGCGATATCTCCTTGGGTAATTGCAGCAGCAAACGCCCAGGTTCCAGTAACAATTCGATCGGGAAGCGTTGCATGAGTTGTTGGATGCAGTTGCGTAACACCATTGATGGTGACTGTTGGCGAACCAAGACCATTGATATCAGCGCCCATCGCAATCAGGAAATTACCTAAATCGACGATATCGGGTTCGCGGGCAGCGTTATCGAGAGTTGTGGTGCCACGAGCGAGTACTGCGGCGGTCATGATGTTCTCGGTCGCGCCAACGCTTGGAAAATCTAAAGATATTGTTGCGCCAGTTAATCCATTTTTTGCTTCGGCGATGACATAACCATGTTCATTATGCGCCGTTGCACCGAGTTCGGTCAGTCCTTTGATGTGAAAATCTAAACCGCGCGAACCAATTGCATCACCGCCTGGTAACGCGACTTCAGCTTCGCCAAGTCGTGCAACGAGTGGACCAAGAACATTGATGGATGCGCGCATTCGTCGAACTAAATCGTAATCAGCCCGATGTCCAAGTTTTTCAGGAACGTCGATCGTGACGGTAGATGTGCTGCGATCAAAATTAGTTGTGCACCCAAGTCGCGTAAGAAGTTCAGACATGATGTCAACATCAGCGATATCGGGAACATTGGTAATAGTTGTTTTACCAACTGCAAGAAGTGAGGCAGCCATTAATTTGAGCACGGAATTTTTGGCGCCAGTAACTGAAACATCGCCACGTAGTTGGGCTCCACCAACAACTTTAAATCGTTCGCTCATCTCTGCCTCCTCTCGTGACCAGATTATTCCGTCTCAATTGGTCGAAACCTAATAACTCATTTAGGCTGAGCCCATGGTGAATTTGACGCGTATCTACACAAAAACTGGTGATGATGGTTCAACCTCATTAGGGGATATGAGTCGCACATCCAAGAATGATCCGCGGCTTGAGGCATACGCCACCGTTGATGAAGCCAATTCAACAATTGGAGTCGTTCTCACAATTAAAGAATTATCAAGCGATGTTCGCACACTTTTAGTGCGTATCCAGAATGACCTCTTCGATGTCGGCGCAGATTTATGTACACCAGTTGTCGATGCACCAGCTCATGAACCACTTCGAGTTTTAGAATCACAAGTTTCGTACTTGGAAAACCAGATTGATACATACAACGCAAACCTTGCCGAACTTCGTTCCTTTGTCTTGCCATCGGGAACACCTGCATCAGCCCATCTCCACGTAGCGCGCACCGTTGTGCGTCGCGCAGAGCGACGAACCTGGGCAGCCATCCATGCATTTGGAACTGGCGTGAATGGCACAACCGCGAAGTACCTCAATCGACTATCAGATCTTCTCTTCGTATTGGCCCGTTATGAAAATCGCGAAGAAGGCGACCAACTTTGGGTGCCAGGAGCTAACCGCTAAATTTTTGGTTAGTTTGAAATCGGTTCGTATTTATTAGTCGGATACGGGACGATCGTTGCGCCACGCTGACAAAAGACTCGAATTCCTCCAACCGTAATTCCTTCCGCAAGTAGTTCGCGACTCACCATTAGTATGGTTTTAACTTCTTGCGGGCTAGTGCCTTTTGAAATCGTCAAAAGTTTTCCTACTGCAACTTTCCCCTCATTCTCGGCGCGATAAACAACGCTCCGTACTTCCCACCATTGGCACGATTTCTCAGCCGCAACGGTAACCGCGCCACAGGCGTATTGCTTACAAAGTTTCACATCGGATGCCAGCGCTGTTTTCGCAGAGAGAATTCCAATAAGTTCTTTATTTGTTGGGATAGTTGCGTAAACACCATCTTTCCCAATAAAACCAACAGGTGGCCACTTCGGAGTTGGCGAAGGGATAGGAGTTGCCGTTTTCTTCGTAGTTTTAGCCTCAGAATTGCTTATTAAAAAGAAGGATGAGGAGAGAATGATGGCGAGCGAAGTCAGTACCACAACAAACCTGCGATTCATTTATCACTGCTCCATTTAAATGTTTTGATAGCAATGATTGTTCCAAGAATAAGCCAGATGAGAAGATTCAATAGGATTTTATTTAACTCCCACGATTGCGCTGCTTCTTGTTGCGCGAAGTTATCTGGCAAAAATACGTATCGCATTCCTTGGGTTAACCACTTCAAAGGAAAAATAGCGGCAAAATGTTGCATCCACGTGGGCAATTGAGTGAAGACAAAGAAAACACCGCTAAAAAACTGCAGAATGATGACAACCGGTGAAACTACCGCAGATG
>CAXBQM010000067.1:0-6272 GCA_963978235.1 uncultured bacterium
TAGGTCGCAGGTTCAACTCCCGCCGAGGACACAATGCAGTAAATGTTAAAAAAATTTTTAAACTAATGTGAAATTGTGAATTTCTTAAGGAATTTTGGTGCCCACCAATTCCGCTCACCGAAAAGTCGCATCAGTGCAGGTACAAGAAAAGCGCGAATAAGAGTGGCATCGAGCAAAATGGCGAAAGCAACTCCGAACCCAAGCATCTTGATTGATGTAATTCCACTTATACAAAATGTTCCAAACACAACAGCAAGCAGTACTGCGGCGGCAGTAATAATTCGCGCCGATCGTTGAAGACCAGTTGCTACAGATTCGACATTGGATCTACCTGCTTCATGTTCTTCTTTGATTCTCGAGAGCAAAAAGAGTTCGTAATCCATGGATAATCCAAAAGCAATAACAGCAATCAGAACGATCGATCCCGTATCAACGCTGCCAGTTACCGTGAAATCTCCTACAAGCCATCGCATATGACCGTCGATAAATATCCACGTGAGTACACCTAAAGTTGCCGCCAAGGAGATGATGTTGAGAAGTACTGCCTTAATGGGAAGGATTATTGAGCCGGTAAATATAAAGAGCAGTACAAGAATTCCAATTCCGATCCAGAGCGCAACCCACTTCAGCGTGCGAGATGTTGCATCTTGAGTATCTGCATAATCTGCCGCTACGCCACCGATGAGAGTGCCAACCGGCTTATTGAGTGCGCGAATTTTATGTATGAGATCTTGTCCTTCAGGTGTACGTGGTGGCATGGCATGAATAGCGGTAAGTCGAACATCTTCGCCAGCTACTTCTAGTTGACCGACGCGGACAATGCCAGGAACTGTTGCGAGTGATTCCTTAAATTCATTAATGGAATTTACTTGTGTTGCTCCGTTGGGGATGATGATTTCAATCGGATTTCCCTCTTGGCCGGAGAAGTTTTCCGAAATGAATTGTGCAGCAATTGCCGATGAATTACTTGCGGGAAGTACTCGGCTATCTACTTGGCTAAACATGATGTTTTTAATCGGCGCGATAAAGATCGAGAGGATTAAGAGAGAAAGGACGACGACTGCTAACGGCTTGCGCATCACAGTGCGAGCGATATCGGCCCAACGACCATCTTCTTTAGGAGTTATTGCGCTCTTGCGTAATACACCGAAATCAATCCGCTTTCCCATCAGCGCAAGAATTGCGGGAAGTGGGATAAGTGCACCAGCAACCGCAAGCGCGACAACCGCAACTCCGGCATAGCCCATAGATTTCAAGAAATATTGAGGGAAGAACATCAATGAAATGAGTGTGATCATGACGGTAAGCCCAGAATAGAAAACAGTTTTACCTGCGGTAGCAAGAGTGTTGACAACTGATGTTTCAACATCTTTTCCGTGGTGAAGTTCCTCTCGGAATCTATTCACAATAAGAAGCGCATAATCAATACCAAGGCCTAAGCCAAGACCAGTTGTCTGATTGAGAGCAAAAATTGAGACATCAGTGAAGAGCGTTATTAAGTACAGAATAAAAAATGCACCAAGAATAGAAGTAATTCCAATTACTAGCGGCATTGCTGAAGCTGCCATCGCGCCAAAGACAAAGATAAGAAGTACAAATGTCAGAGGGATAGATATTGATTCGGCTACTTTAAGGTCATCTTTAATTTTTCCATTGATGGAATTAGCGAAGACTGCGCCGCCAGATGCAAGAACATCGATATTTTTAAAAGTTCCTTCATACGACTTTCGATAATGCCCACCGATGGCATCGACGGAACTGAAATCGGTAGATTTCAAATAAACGAAAATGTAAGCAGACTTTCCATCTGTACTTCGCAACATCGGCAACTTACCGGCTGTCCAATACGACATCACTTTCTCGGCAGATGACTCGGCTCGTACTTTTGATTCAAGTTCAAGCGCAGTCTCGATAACTGCCGGATCATCAACCGATGTTTTACTTTTCACAACGAGGACGACTGCCGGATCTTTTACTTTAAAAGTATCAGTGAGGTAAGTCCAAACTTTTGCAGATTCACTTTTAGGATCTGAGTAGCCACCGCTATCGAGGCGTGAGAAAACCATTGAGCCAACGCCACCAAGCGTAATGATGGCGAGAAAGAAGAGAGCCAACGTTCGTTTTCTTCTTTTTACAATCAGATGCCCAAGTTTTTCAAACATGAGGGGAGTCTATTTCACGTTCGAAATTGTGGACACTTGAAATCTTGGTGGTAACTCTTAAGCAGTAAAGATGGAGCCGTATAGATAGAGTAAGAGTGTGAGTGAAATCATTCCTAACATCACGCAAGATGAAATAGATCACGAACCAGATGAAAAACGTGATCAAGAAATTCAAGGCGATAAACCGCCACATCACGAGTAAAGAGGGTTGTTAGCTCTTAATCAGATTTTGCTGGTGTTGTCGGTGTGCTCGTGGTTGAACTCGCAGGCTTGTTTGTTGGTGCCGGATTCGAAGTTTTCTGTGAATCAGTTTTATAAAAACCTGAACCCTTAAAAACAATTCCGACATTGGAATAAATTTTTCGAATCGATTTTCCGCATTCCGGACAAGAAGTCAGCGGTTCATCAGAGAAGGCCTGTACCGCTTCAAATGCGTGTTCACACTCATTACAGATGTACTGATAAGTGGGCATAAGCGCAAAGTCTAGGTACATGGCAGGATAAGCGCTAATCCACTGTAGGGATTTTTCGCTCAAGGAGCACTGATGGTTCACATGAATGTAAAACGGGCCACATGGTTACTCACACTCGTACTTAGCGTTGCGCCACTATCGGCGACGGCAAACCAATTGGTGATGACAACGCCCGCACAAAATTCAGTTCTGACTATCGCGCCAAACCAAGTGACAATTACAAGTGCTTCATCGCTACAAGATATGGGAAATCAACTGAGTGTTACGGCACCTGATGGTTCACGAGTTGATGATGGCTCAATTACCGTAGTAGATAAATCTTTAACGGTGGGACTTAAGCCATTAACAATTGGTGGAACGTATCAAGTGGATTACGAACTCATAAGTGTTAATGATTCGCCACTTCAAGGTACTTTTACTTTCATTTTTAACGCGCCTGCAGTTATTGCGAGTCCAAGTGCAGCCCCTGTTATTAGCGCAGAACCACAACCCACATCATCAAGTCGAAGCGCAGATTATTTTGTTATTGGCTTGTTAGTACTAGCATTTTTTGTATTAATAGGAATTTCCCGTATGGCTCGTAATACTTTTAGGAAGTAATGCTTACTTTCTCTGCATTTATCAGCATTGCGTGCGGAATAATTGTTGTTGGTTTCTTGAGCGCGTCGGCTTTCTATGCTCGAGAAGTTGATGGCATTTCAACAACACGTAATTTGATCAAGCGTGCTGGATTAATCGCCGCAATCTGGGCAATCGCCGAGGCTTTCACGATCGTGAGTAATCTTGCGGCGATTATTGATTCATCTATCTTTGATGCGCTTGATAGCACATCACTTCGCTCGTACATCACGCAGACATCATTGGGAAAAGTTCAGTTTTATTCTGTGATTGGTGCGCTTCTCGTTTCATCATTTTCTCAATTGGTAAGAAAGACTGGTGGAATTGTCGCGCTATTAATGCTTGCTCTTGCTTCACTTCTTTTGCCACTTTTCCAAAGCCATGGCAGTCAATCGGGCTTACATGGCTTAGCCATTGGTGCCATCGTTTTCCATGTTGCGGCGCTTGCTCTGTGGATTGGTGGCGTTGTTGCGCTCTTTTTTCTGCCAAATCGGGAAGAAGCAATTCCTCGATTTAGCGTAGTAGCGCTGTGGTGCGCTGTTATCGTCGGTGCAAGTGGCGTGGCCAGCGCATATACCCGTCTTAATTTTCTTGCCGCGTGGAGTTCGAGTTACTCATTATTAGTTGCATTGAAAACAGCGCTCTTTGTCACATTAGTATTTTTTGGCGCACGTCATCGTCAATTCATTATTCGATCGTTACACGGCACGCGGGCAGTAGTGCAATTACTTATCGGGGAAATTTTCGTGATGACTGGTGCAACCTTTGTCGGAGTGTGGTTATCACAGACTCAACCTCCTGAACTTGATAAACCTTTTGTTTCAGACCCGGCACTTGCCCTCACTGGCGTTCCGATGGCTTCAACGCCTACGTTTTCGAAAATACTTCTGGCGTACGAAGCAGATGGATTAATTCTTGGTGGATTGATACTTGTTACTGCTTTATACATTCGTGGAGTCGTAATTCTCAGTCGGCGCGGAGTGAAATGGCCAATGGGAAGAACAATTTCGTTTGCCTTAGGTATATCGGCAATTGATTTCGCAACGAGTGGTGGTTTGGGAGTTTATTCTCATTTTGCTTTCTCTTGGCACATGGTTGCTCATATGGTGTTAGGAATGATTGCGCCAATCGGAATTATTTTGGGAGCGCCATTAACTTTATTGTTGCGTAATCTTCCAGCTGGACGGACTTCTGACGAGCGAGGCTTGCGTGGTTATGTCGTATCGATTTTGCACTCTCGTTATTTCATGACAATTACTCATCCGATTGTTGCGTTGGCAATATTTGATGGTTCACTTTTTGCGCTGTATCTGACGCCGCTATTCGGTAACCTCATGACCGGCCATATGGGCCATGTCTTAATGGATATACATTTCATTCTGGCTGGCGCGCTTTTTTTCCATGTAATAGTTGGCATCGATCCCAACCCAAGAAAAGTTCCACATCTCATTCGAGTCATCATTCTCTTTGCAGCAATGAGCATTCATGCATTTTTCTCGCTTGCGCTGATTTCTATGAATACATTATTGGACAACGGTTATTTCAAAGCTTTGCAACGACCCTGGTGGAGTGATTTGTTAGCCGACCAGAAACTTGGTGGATCGATTGGTTGGGCGATGGGAGAAATTCCAATCTTGATTGCTCTTATCGCAACCTTTATTCAATGGGTGAGAGCTGATTCTCGAGAAGCAGAACGGATTGAACGAAAGTCCCAGCGAGATCACGAAGCCGGCAGAGATGATGAACTCGATGCATATAACCGCTATCTCGAAGGATTAGCTTTTCAAGATATTGTTGAAGAAGACCGAAAGAAGAGAGAATAGAATCTCACCATGAACGATCTCTACACACTGCCGCAAGAGTATGAATCGCTTCGCGAGAGCGTACGTGCACTCGCCACTAAGAAAATTGAACCTTTTGCACATGCAGTAGATGCCGAGTCACGTTTTCCGCAAGAGGCCCATGATGCTCTCCTGCAAGCAGGGCTACTCGCAGCACATGTGCCTACTGAATATGGTGGCGATGGCGCAGATGCGTTAGCAACTGTCATCATTATTGAAGAAGTTGCACGAGCATGTGCTTCATCGTCACTTCTTCCAGCAGTGAATAAATTGGGTTCGCTTCCTGTGATGTTGGCGGGAACAGAAGAGCAGAAAAAACGTTGGTTAAGTGCGCTCGCTCAAGGTAAAGGTTTCTCTTATTGTCTCTCCGAAACAGATGCAGGTTCTGATGCTGGCGCAATGAAGACTAAAGCGGTTCGACGCGGCGATTCATGGATTCTTAACGGAAGTAAAAAATGGATCTCAAATGCGGGCCATTCAGATTTTTATACAGTCTTGGCAAGTACCGATCCAACACAAGGTTCAAAAGGAATCACTGCTTTTATTGTCGAGAAATCAGATTCTGGAGTTTCGTTCGGAGCGCATGAAAAGAAAATGGGTTTTCGAGGTTCACCAACTCGCGAAGTGTATTTCGATAACGTCGAGATTGGTTTAGAACGGCAACTTGGTAAGGAAGGTGAAGGTTTTGGTATTGCCATGCGCACTCTCGACCACACACGAATTACTATCGCTGCTCAGGCGTTGGGAATTGCGCAAGGCGCATTTGATTATGCAACTCAATATGCTCACGAGCGAAAACAATTCGGGAAAGCAATCTTTGATTTTCAAGCAATTCAATTTATGTTGGCTGATATGGCGATGGAGATCGTGGCAGCCCGACAACTTACTTATGCTGCCGCAGTCCGATCTGAACGAAATGACAGCGATCTCACGTTTTACTCAGCTGCGAGCAAATGTTTTGCCTCTGATGTTGCGATGAAAGTAACCACAAATGCAGTGCAAATTCTGGGTGGATATGGTTACGTGAATGATTTTCCAGTAGAACGCATGATGCGTGATGCGAAACTTACACAGATATATGAAGGTACAAACCAGGTTCAGCGAATAGTGATGGCACGCCATCTAGAAGATACGATTTAAAGAACTAGTACTTCGCTTAATTAAGTATTTTTGCTAAA
>CAXBQM010000068.1:0-6216 GCA_963978235.1 uncultured bacterium
CTTGGCAAATACTTCTTCCGTTGATGAAAAACTTTCCGGGACGCTACCTGAAAATTCTTGGTTCAAAATATCTGCTGGAATTCCTACATATCCGCACCCATGTGGCGCTTGCGAAAGTAGCGCAATGAATTGATTGACGGTGTCGATCGCTTCCTGCGCACTTGTGGTGCTCTTTGAGAGCGTTATTTTCTTCCCGTTCAGCTCAACTTTTTTCGCAAGTGGCGCGAAGAGTGAACTCTGATCAACCATTTCATGAAGTACTCCGCGAAAACCATCGCGACGATTCTTCATTGGAATTTCGGAGGAGATCACTAATACTGGTGAACCAGAAATTGCTGCTTCCCCAAATGCACCGATGGTGTTGGCTGCACCCGGGCCGGTAGTTGTAAAAGCCACAGCAAGTGATCCGGTTGCTCGAGCTAAGCCATCTGCCGCATAGACGCAGGTCTGTTCATGTCGGACATTCATGATTGTTGGTCGACCTGGTGCGAGCGCATTCCAGAATCCCAGATTATGAACGCCCGGAATTCCGAAACCGACTTTCACATGAGCGCGGGCTAAGAGGTCCAAAATCACCCCGGCTGTCGTTGGTCGCGCACTCACCGGGTAACGATAACCAGGAAACGGTAGTGATGAGCAAAAAAGTGAAGGAGAATAGGCCGATGTTCACTTCAACCAATCCCGCTCGTCAATCAGATGTCGTGGCCACTGTTGCCGCATCAACAACCGAAGAAATGGTTGCTGCCCTTGCCGCCGCAAAATCGGCGCAGAAAGAGTGGGCAGCGCTCCCCGCACCTGCGCGCGGACGAATCATCGCAAACGTTGGCAGATTAGTTGAGAAGAATAAAGAAGCGCTTTCAAAACTTGTGACTCGCGAAATGGGAAAGGTCTATCGCGAAGCGCTCGGTGAAGTGCAAGAAGTGATTGATACCTGTGATTTCTTCCTTGGTGAAGGTCGTCGACTTTATGGTCAAACTGTTCCAAGTGAGATGAAGAATAAGAATCTCTTTACCTTCCGAATGCCGGTTGGAAATGTTTTCATTATTACTGCTGGAAATTTTCCGGCTGCCGTTCCATCCTGGTACATCGTCCCTGCGCTGCTTGCTGGAAATACCGTTGTCTGGAAACCATCTGAGTTCACACCAGCCGTTGCGCATGCGTTGACATCACTCTTTCATGCTGGTGGTGTTCCCGCTGATGTTCTTAAAACTGTCGTCGCAGAAGGTGCCGACACCTTCGCCGCACTTGAAGAAGGTTTAAAGCGTGGCTTAATTAATAAAGTTGGTTTCACCGGTTCAACAGCGGTAGGTCGAAAGATTGGCGCAAAGACTGGTGAATATATCCAGAGCGCATGTCTTGAACTCGGTGGCAAAAATCCGATGGTGGTGATGCCAGATGCCAATCTTGATCTCGCACTTGAAGGTGCGCTCTTTGCTGGCTTTGGCACTGCCGGACAACGGTGTACATCGCTAGGAACACTCTGGTTACATGAATCAATTCATGATGAATTTCTCGCTCGATATACCGCCCTCGTTGAGAACGCCAAAGTGGGCGACCCTATGGACGATGTTCTCTTTGGCCCCATGATCAGCGAAAAATATTTAGCAAACCATCTCGATCATTTAACAATGATTCAACCTCATCACAAAGTCAGTGGCTCCACTGCAACGGGTCGAATTACTCAAGCAAACCCACGTAAGAATTTCGTGGGCGATCCCGATAGCGGTGTCTTTGCACATCCAGTAATCGTTTCTGGAATCACCAAGAACGATGAGCTCTATCGCACTGAAACCTTCGGACCACTCGTCACGGTTGGAAAATTCTCTACTCTCGATGAAGCGATCGAACTCGCAAACGGACATGGCTATGGACTCTCTTCGGCTATTTACACCACCAATCCAGAATCAGTCTGGCGATTCCGTGAGGGAATCTCTGCTGGCATGGTTTCGATCAATAACTCAACCTCCGGCGCAGAAGCGCATCTGCCATTTGGTGGAAATGGAATGAGTGGCAACGGATCACGACAGAGCGGTATCTGGGTGCTCGATCAATTCACTCGTTGGCAATCAATGAACTGGGATTGGTCCAACAAATTACAGAAAGCGCAGATGGATACCGTTGAAGTCGCGCATAATCCGGATTTCACTCTGTAACGAGTTCATTGAGAAATATGCACCTTCCTGATCGGGTCGACGTCGTCATAGTTGGCGGTGGCGTCATGGGCGCATCAGCAGCATTTCATCTCGCCGAAGTTGGAGTTTCAGTTCTCCTCTGCGAAAAGAACGAATTAGCTAGCGGTTCTACGTCAAAAGCAGCAGGCGGCGTTCGAGCGAACTTCTCGGATGAATTCAACGTTGCACTTGGCGCTAGATCACTGGACCTATTTAGCAATTTTATTAATCGTCCTGGTTATGAAATCGATCTACATCGCCCTGGTTATCTCTTTGCGTTAACGAAACCAGAAGATGTTGCGCTCTTTGAACGTTCCACCGAAATTCATCATCAATTCGGCGTGGAATCACGGATGATCTCTCCAAGTGAAGCAAAGAAAATTTCACCACTCCTCCACACCGATGATCTCCTTGCCGCATCGTTCACACCAAACGATGGCCACTGCACGCCAGAAGCAGTTGTGTTGGGCTATGCCGGAGCAGCAAAAAAACTCGGCGCTACGGTTCTTACTGGTGTGGAAGTAACTGGAATTAACCACCGCGACGGTGAAATTACTTCGGTCACAACATCGGCTGGAAACGTTGCGACAAATACAGTGATTAATTGCGCCGGCGCTTGGTCACCACAAATCGCATCTCACGTCGGATTAGATTTACCAGTCACGCCATTTAAACGTGAACTCGTTATTACCGATGCGCTCGATGAGAGTTTTTCTGATCTGCCAGCATCGATGCCGATGACCATTGATTACGCCACCTCGCTCTACTGGCATCGCGAAGGTCGCGGAATTTTGATGGGCTTCTCTGATAAAACTATCGAAGCCGGATTTGATCTGAAGAAAGATCCGCACTTTTTAGAAAAACTTGGCACACTCGCAATGGATCGTGCGCCTCGGTTGATGGAGACGGGAATTGGTAAAGGCTGGACTGGACTCTACGAAGTCACACCAGATCACAACGCAATCCTTGGTGAATATAAGAAAGTTTCCCGATTCTTTTATGCCACTGGTTTTAGTGGACATGGTTTCCTCCAAGGTCCAGCTATCGGTGAAATCCTTCGAGACTTGTATCTCAATAAGAAGCCATTCGTTGATATCTCGCAACTCTCAGCAGATCGATTTGCCAGTGATGCAACGCTTCGACCAGAACGAAATATCGTCTAAAAATATCGCTAATGAAAATCTCTCGATAGACTTCCAACTATGACGCCGCCAAAAACTCCGCTCCATCCCTTCGATTTAATGAAAGTTGAAGCGCGGCTTACTGAAGAACAACGGGCGATGCAATCAGTAGTGCGGGATTACCTCAACAAGAACGTTAACCCACATATCGGCCAATGGTTTGAAGATGGCCAAATTCCGGCGCGAGAGTTAGCAAAAGAACTTGGCGCTATTGGACTTCTTGGCATGCACTTAGAAGGTTATGGCTGCGCCGGAACAGATGCCATGTCTTATGGCCTGGCATGTATGGAACTTGAAGCAACCGATTCTGGCCTTCGTTCATTAGTTTCGGTGCAAGGTTCGCTCGCGATGTTTGCAATCCATAAATATGGATCCGAAGAATTAAAACAACAATGGCTACCGAAGATGGCTCGTGGTGAAGCAATCGGTTGCTTTGGGCTAACTGAAGCAGATTTTGGCTCCAATCCATCCGGCATGAAAACCTTTGCAAAGAAAGATGGCGGCGATTGGATCATCAATGGTTCAAAGATGTGGATCACCAATGGAAATATCGCTGATGTAGCAATCATTTGGGCAAATACTGATGAGGGAATTCGTGGCTTCTGCGTCCCCACCACCACAAAAGGTTTCACTGCAAATTTAGTGAAACACAAACTCTCACTCCGTGCCTCCATCACATCCGAACTTGTCTTCACCGATATGCGCGTGCCCGATTCCATGCGACTTCCGGAAGCGACGAGTTTGCGTGCACCGCTGATGTGTTTAGCTGAAGCGCGATTTGGAATTATCTTCGGCGTCGTTGGCGCAGCACGCGATTGCTTTGAAGTCTCACTCCGTTATGCCCAAACCCGAGAACAATTTGATGGCCCGATCTCTCGCCATCAACTCACCCAGAGCAAATTTGCAACCATGGCGACGCAATTAACTAACTCGATGTTGCTGGCGTATCACTTAGCAGACCTCAAAGATGCACACCAGATTCAACCTGCTCAAATCAGTATGGGTAAGTTCAACAACGTTAACGCCGCGTTGGAGATCGCTCGAAGCGCACGCTCCATCCTTGGAGGCGCTGGAATTACAACGGAGTATTCAATCTTCCGCCACATGTCGAACTTAGAAACAGTTCTGACCTACGAAGGTACTCACGAAATTCACTCGTTAGTACTCGGCGAAGCACTTACAGGTATTTCGGCGTTCCGTTAATACACCACTATTTAAACTTTTTTGCCAATGAATATCTCATCGTGGGTCAAGTCGGATCGACATCAAAAACTCATTGAACGCTGGTGGATTGCCATTGTTATCACGTGGGGTCTAATACGAACTGTTGCCGTTGATAAGACCTTCGCAAAATATGGCGTCAATCCGTATGTCTATTTAGCAATGGTCCTCACCATCGCCGTTCCTTATGCAATCACTACTGCAAAACTGTTCTTCGCTATAGTTTCGAAAAACTATCGAAACCTTGTTTTCCTCATTCCATTAGCGCTCTTCTTTCACTTTGCGCCAGATGCCTACATACTTTCCGCAGCCAAATCGGTGCCGCGATCAATCTTTGATGGATTTATTCTTATTATTGCGATTTTCACTCTCT
The DNA here is from genome assembly GCA_963978235.1 of uncultured bacterium. GTDB lineage: Bacteria > Actinomycetota > Actinomycetes > Nanopelagicales > Nanopelagicaceae > UBA7398. The sequence goes on from CAXBQM010000068.1 coordinate 4,947, forward strand.
TTGGAATCCGTGAAATCGTCATTAAAGTACGAAAACATTCTCAGTCTCAATAGCTATTTCTATTTTTTCATTTATTTGTAAAGCGAATTGATTCGGCCTTTCCAACCATTGAGAATCTGCGATGGATCAGCGTTCAAATCTCGTTCGAGAATTGAAGCATAAATATCTCTAAAGTCTGTTGTCACGGCAAGATCACCATCAATTAATTTGTTTAACTGAGGTTGGTCGCCATACATTCCGCCGTTGATACGATCTCCTATAACAAAGACGGGGCCTGATGTTCCATGATCTGTTCCTTGTGAACCATTTGCCTTTACCCGGCGTCCAAATTCGCTGTAAATCATCATCGTGACATCTGATGCTCGAGACGATGTACTCAGAGCATTGAAGAATTTTTTAATACTTGCGGATACGCTACCTAAAAGTACCGATTGTGCATTTGCTTCGTTTGCATGTGTGTCAAACCCTCCCAGAGATACTGACCAAACACGTGTAGGTACGCCTGAAACGATCAATTTCGCAACAAGATCGAGTTGCTGCTCAAGGCTGGAATCACCACCAGCTGTACCGCCATTAACTACAGGTAAATTTGTGTTTGTCGAGACAGAATTTTGCAATACCGTCCAAACGTTCTCTGAAAGTGTGAACAGGTTCTCCATTGATGATGCTGCAGCAGCCATCAAAGCGCCATCACCAGGGTTAGCTCGGCCAAGGGTTTGGCATCTCATAGCTAACTTACCTTTAGGAATCACAAGCCCTCCAAGTGGAAGAGTTGAACCGGATCGTTTTGCACCAGCAAATAGCGGTGGCGGAACAGATCCAAGATTGATGGCTAAGAGTGGATCATTCTTTTGTGTATCAAGCCAACGACCGAGCCATCCGGTTGAAATGTGACTGAATGGTGAAGCACTCTGCCAAATTGTCATCGATGCAAAGTGGGAGTGATCAGGATTGGGATAACCAACTCCGCGGATGATGGCCACCTTCACCGTGGGGTCGCGGTCGACCGCAGTCCACACGTCGGCGAGGTGCGAATGGCACTCGGGTGACACGGCGTTGAGGCCCGGTGCGTCGAGCGTGATGCGCAGCACGTGCGGTGCCGGTCGGTCGAACGACAGGGTGGGGAACCGCGCGGCGTCGAGCTGGTCGGCAGCGAGGAAGTGGCCCGTGATCTCCTTGCGCTGATCCTCCGAGAGACGCGACTCGTAGCCGACGCGCGCACGCATCGCGTCGACACGTACGACTACATGACGAACGCGGTTACGCCTCT
>CAXBQM010000069.1:0-6020 GCA_963978235.1 uncultured bacterium
ACCAATCCAGTTGATGTCACAGCGGCAGTAATGTCTTCACCAGAACTTTTTGAAAAGTGCGTATCAATACTTGTTAACGATAAGAATGTGGACGCAATTATCGCCGCCTTCTGTGTATTAGTTGGCGAAGATGTGGAACGAATAGCGACAGCGCTTGGTGCAGCGAAGAAAGTTCGCGAGATTCCAATAGTTGTGGCGCGCACAGGTGCACCATCACTTGCTCCACTCGCAACGTCTCTGCTCTCACAATTCAATATTCCGGTTTATCCCACACCAGAACGCGCGGCTCGCTCGTTAGCGATATTGCGCACTGTGAGTGCACCCCAAGAGATCAGTAATCGCGCGTTATTTCAACAGGTATCGCAACCCTCAGAAGGTGCTTCGGAGGTAGAGATAAAAAGTTTGTGGCAGAGCGTGGGAATTCCAGTTCCCGAATCCTTTGTAGTGAAAGAAAAATCTGAAGTAAAAAACGCGGTGGCAAAAGTTGGTGGTCGATCTGTTCTTAAAGCAGTAATTCCAGGGTTACTTCATAAGAGCGATGCCGGTGGTGTTGCACTTGATGTGCGAAGTGAAGATTGCGAAAAAGTTTTCGAAACAATGATTGCTATCGCCAAAGGAGGCGAAGCAAGTGTGCTTGTTGAACGTTTCGTTCCGAAAGGAATTGAAGCGCTAGTAGGAATTACACCATCACCACTTGGTCGAGTTTTGACGATTGGTTTAGGTGGAGTTCTTACGGAAGTGATGGCTGATACTTCGCTTCGACTTCTACCAGTGAGTAAAAGTGATGTGGAAGCGATGATTGATGAGACGAGGTTAGGAAAACTTTTTGCAGGTGTGCGTGGTGCACGACCTTCTGATCGCAATGCATTTGTTGAACTGGTGCTAAGAATCACAGATGCGACATCTGGCTGGGCAGATGGATTTGAGTTAGACATTAACCCTGTAACAGTTCTTCCGGATGGCGCATGGGTGCTTGATAGCGCGTATGTCGCTGGTGGTCAGAGTAATTAATAAGATTGAGAAGTAATAAGCGAGAAAGGAATCGATCGTGGATGTCGGAACACTTGTAGCGCGATCCATGCGTCGTTATCGCGATCGAATTGCGGTTGAAGGCCCCGAAGGATCCATGACGTATGGCGAGATTGGTTCTCGCATCTTCCAACTTGCTCGTGCGCTCAAGAATTTAGGGTTAGCAGAAGGTGATCGAGTTCTTGATCTCCAATCAAATCAAAACACCTATATTGAAACCGATTTAGGTATTTCATCGGCTGGACTCTGTCGAGTGGCACTGAATTATCGACTTCACCCAACTGACTGGGTTCGAATTACTAAAGATTGCGGCGCAAAAACTTTAATACTTGATGCGAAATTTTGGGATGATGCAGCGCCAGTACGAGAATTAGTTGACACAATCATTGTGATTAAAGGTGACCATCCAGGCGCGCACAATTACGAAAATTTCCTCAGTAAACAATCAAGTGAACCACTTCTGTTGGCAGTCAATCCAGATGCACTGGTTTCACTGAACTACTCAAGTGGAACGACTGGAAATCCAAAAGGCGCTATTCGAACTCATCGAAATCGATTAGCTTCGTTAGGAAATATTGTCACTGATATTTTCGGAAGAACTCTCAATGAAAATGATTGCTGGGTTCATGCTGGCCCGGTCACTCACACCTCAGGTCTGTTTGTATTACCGTTCTTCACCTTCGGTGCAAAACAGATTGTGCAAGCGAAATTTGAACCAGAAGCGCTGGTTGAAGCAATTCAACATCGCGGTGCGAACGCTACGGCGCTGGTTCCGACCATGGTTGCTCGTTTACTCGCGATGGAAGATATGAACCGCGAGAAGATGGCAAACCTGAAGATGCTCGGTTACGCCGGAGCTCCAATGCCAGCTGATCAAATTCGTCAGTGCTATGACCGAATCACACCGCACATGGTGCAGTACTACGGATTAGTGGAAGCGATTCCGCCAGTAACAGTATTAAGTGCTCGTGACCATGAACGTGGACTATTAGAAGATCCAGAAATTCTTACGAGCGCAGGAAACCCATGTACGACGGTGGAAATTCGAATTGTTGATGAGAATGGCAATGATGTTCCGCAAGGTGAGATTGGCGAAGTTATTACTCGTGGCGATCACGTAATGCGCGGGTATTACGGAGCGGCAGGAAGTGATCCAACTGTTACGAAAGCAGTTCGCGATGGTTGGTTACATACTGGCGATCTCGGTCGACTCGATCCAGATAATCGACTCTTCTTAGTTGATCGCAAAGGCGACATGATTATTAGCGGTGGCTACAACATTTATCCACGCGAAATCGAAGAAGTCATCGCCGAAGTTGATGATGTCCTTGAGGTCGCTGTCATGGGAGTTCACGATCAAGAATGGGGACAGCGCGTTGTTGCGATGGTGACGTTGAAACCGAGCGCATCCGCAGCTGGCGATCACTTAGTCAATAAAGTCTTAGACCATTGCAAATCCCGAATGGCTACCTACAAGAAACCGAAAGAAGTCCTTATCGTCGATTCATTCCCGCTTAATTCAACGGGAAAGATTGCAAAGAAAGTCCTTAAGCAACAATTAGAAGCTAGAAATCCAAAGTAAATTTCACCTATGGAAAAACCTGGCGAATATCCATATACGCGCGGTATCAAACCTGATGCTGGCGTTTGGACAATGGGTCAGTACGGTGGCTTTGGCACACCGAAAGAAACAAATGAACGATTTAAAATGCTTCTGGAACAAGGACTTACCGGATTTAGCGTTGCGTTAGATTTACCAACACAACTTGGACTTGATTCTGATAATCCACTCGCTGTTGGTGAAGTAGGAAAAGTTGGCGTAGCAATTGATTCGCTGGCAGATATTGAAATATTGATGCAAGACATCCCGCTTGAAAAAATTTCACAAGTACGAACGACGGCAAATTCCATCGGATATATCTGGGCAGCGATGTTTATTGCACTTGCTGAACAACGTGGCGTTGATCCCAATCAATTTGGAATGTTCATTCAAAATGACGTACTCAAAGAATATTTCGCCCGCGGTACCCAAATTTTCCCGGCAGAAGCTGGCTTAAAACTCTCTGTCGATGTCATCGAATACATCGCCCGCCATGTACCAAAATGGGTACCACTAGCAATGAGTGGCTATCACATTCGGGAATCAGGCTCAGATGCCATCCAAGAAGTTGCATTCACTTTTGCAAATGCCAGAGAGTATTTAGATAAAGCGCTAGAACGTGGCGTCACTATCGATCAAGTTGCGCCAACTCTCTTCACATTCCTCTCATCCAATATTGAATTTCTACCTGAGGTCGCAAAATTCCGCGCGGCTCGACGAACCTGGGCACGATTGGCACGCGAGAAGTACCACGCACAAGATCCACGCTCTGAACAACTTCGAATATTCGCATTTACTGCTGGCTCATCACTCACGGCTCATCAACCGCTCAACAACGTTGTGCGCACGTCAGTAGAGATGCTCGCTGCAGCACTTGGTGGAATTCAAACAATGCACGTAGCCGCATTTGATGAAGCGCTTGGTGTGCCGACTGAAGAAGCGGCGACGCTTGCGTTAAGAACTCAACAAGTTATCGCTAATGAAACTGGCGTATTAGCTGGCCCCGATTTATTAGCAGGAAGTTTTGAACTCGAAAGATTAACGGATGAGCTTGCTGAAAAAATGTGGGCGATGTTGGAAGATATTGAAAAGCGAGGTGGCGCACTCGCATGTATTAACGATGGATATTTTGCAAAAGAGTTATCAGATAAGGCATATCAATTTGCGCAAGAAGTTGAGACCGGTAAACGTAAAGTTGTTGGAGTGAATATTCATCAATCAGAGAATGCGCCATTTAAACCGTTCGTAATTGATCCCAAGAGCGAGACGACTCAAATCGAGTCACTCAAGCGGGTAAAAGCGGAACGAAATGAATCTGCCGTGAAGAGCGCGCTAGAAAAAGTTGGTGCTGCAGCACGAGCAGGTGAGAATGTCGTCGGACCAACAATTGAAGCGGTGAAGGCATATGCCACTGTTGGCGAAATTGTCGATCAACTCCGTTCGGTTTATGGAAAGTGGCGTCCGAATACCGCGTTTTAATTTCTTCGTATCTACTGTGACATAATTACGCGGCTATTAACGCCTCCCTAGCTCAGTGGTAGAGCATCCGCCTTGTAAGCGGAAGGTCGTCAGTTCAATCCTGACGGGGGGCTCGTATGCACAATGAAGAAGCACGAACTTCGCATCAAAACACAATCGTTCGCACATTAAGCGCCGCACAAGTTCTTAATGGTGTTGGCGTTGCTGGAACTGTGGCTGCGGGTTCACTACTCGTCGCAGCAATTTCAGATTCCGAATCATTAGCAGGACTCGCACAGACAACATCAGTACTTGGTGCGGCAATGATGGCGCTCCCGCTTGCCAGACTTACTCAAAAAGGTGGGCGTCGTTTAGCTTTAATGTCGGGTTATCTCATCGGCGTTATTGGCGCAATCTTCGCCATTATTGGTGGCGCTGAAAAAATTCTTTTTCTCATGTTGTTAGGAACATTTATGGTTGGCGCAGCATCTGCTGCGGGATATCAAGCGCGATTTGCCGCAATTGATTTAGCAACACCAGAACGGCGCGCAAAAGATCTCTCATTCGTAGTGTGGGGATCGACAATTGGTGCTGTTACTGGACCAAACTTAATGGATCCAGCCGGCGCTATCGCCGAGTCACTCTCGCTGCCACATTTAGTAGGGCCATATTTCATCGCAGCAGTAAGTCTTCTCTTTGCAACAGTTGTTGTATTTCTTTTTCTCAAACCAGATCCTTATCTCACAGCAAATATTTCTGCAGATGGAAAGACGCAGAAGAAACATGAAAGTACTCGAACAGCGTTGCGACATATCGGCCAAATACCGCAGGCGCTTTTTGCTATTTCAGCGGTGGGAATTGGCCATCTTGCGATGGTCTCAATTATGGTGATGACACCAGTTCATATGTCCCATGTTCATGTTTCGTTAAAAATAATTGGCCTAGTAATCAGTGTTCATGTGCTTGGCATGTATGCCTTTGCGCCTCTTATCGGAACATTGAGTGATCGGCTGGGGCGAGTGAAAGTGATTCAGATCGGATTTCTTATTCTTCTTGCGGCCGCGATAATTTCTGGACTTTCACCTGCAATGTCGACGATTCCACTCGGAATAGGTCTCTTTCTCTTAGGACTAGGTTGGTCCTGCACATTAATTGCGGGTTCGACGTATCTCTCGGAATCTGTCGCTACAGAGATGAAACCAGCCTCGCAAGGCGCAAGTGATCTCGTAATGAACTTGATGGGCGCTCTTGGTGGTGCACTGAGTGGTGTAATTATTGGAATTTTTTCCTATGGATTGCTCTGCGCTGTCGTTGGAGTGTGTGTTCTCGTGCTCGGAATATGGTCTTTTCGAATGAGAGCGTTAGTCGCGTAATTGATTGGAATAGCTCCAGGATGTTCGATGGTGGCGATTGATTGCAAAAACTTCATATTCGCGTAGTTCTGGTTGATCAAACCACGGAGCGCCATCAATACCGCTGACCATCACCGCAGTTGCCAGCGCATCAGTAATTGCACCGTTTGGGCCAAGAATTGAAACTGATTTTGCACCGATTGCAATCAAACCAGTAAATGGGTCGTGAATATGTGCGCCTTTTTCGTAATCACCACTCGTCGCAATTGCACCATCGAAGATTTCATACGTTTTAACAACATTATCTAGATTCTCTGGATCGCTAATTCCAATCATCCATGGTCGTACTTCACCTTCGTTAAGTTCACCACCTCGAAGCGTGAGATCACCCGCTGCGTTAATTAATACATGCTCGATTCCTAGATTAGTCAGTAAGTTTGCGCATTTGTCGGCCGCCCACCCTTTCACCAATCCAGAAGGATCAAAGCCACCTGTGACCGACCATGGATCAAATGCGCCAGAGGTAATTGATCTCATCTGCTCACAAAGTTTCCATACTTCGATCACTTCTAGGTCAGCAT
>CAXBQM010000070.1:0-5963 GCA_963978235.1 uncultured bacterium
CAGTTAGGACCTACTAGACGCGTTGTGCCCTTTGATTGTGCATATGCGAAGAATGCGGCGGTGTCATGGACAGGAATGCCTTCGGTGATGACAACGACGAGTGGCATTTGTGCATCAATTGCATCCATCACTGCTGCTTTAGCAAATTTAGGTGGCACGAAAACTACTGATGTATTTGCACCAGTTGCGGCAACTGCTTCACTGACTGAGTTGAAAACCGGTAATGAATGGCCATCAATGTCGACCGTCTGTCCACCTTTACCTGGCGTTACTCCGCCAACAACTTTTGTGCCAGATGCCAACATTCGTTTGGTGTGCTTAGTTCCCTCGGAACCGGTCATTCCTTGAACAATGACTTTGCTCTGTGCGTTTAAGAAAATTGCCATTATTTCGCCGCCAATTCTGCAGCGCGACGGGCTGCACCATCCATCGTGTCGAGTTGTTGTACCAGTGGGTGCGCTGCCTCATTCAAAATTCTTCGACCTTCCGCAACGTTATTGCCATCGAGTCGCACCACAATTGGCTTTGTCGCTTTCGCGCCAAGAATCTCAAGTGCTTGCACAATTCCATTTGCGACCGCATCACATGCAGTAATTCCACCAAAAACGTTAACAAAGACGCTCTTCACATCTTTATCTCCCAAAATAATGGAGAGACCATCAGCCATTACTTGCGCTGATGCACCACCGCCAATATCAAGGAAGTTTGCAGGTTTCACGCCACCATATTTCTCACCTGCATACGCCACAACATCTAACGTGCTCATCACTAAGCCCGCACCGTTTCCAATAATTCCTACTTCACCCGTAAGTTTGACGTAGTTGAGGCCCTTTTCTTTCGCAGCTTTCTCAAGTGGATCAGCAGCTGCGTGATCAACTAGCGCTAAGTGGGACTCATGTCGGAATTCTGCGTTGTCATCTAAAGTGACTTTGCCATCGAGGGCAATGATTCTGCCATCAGATGTTTTTACTAAAGGATTAACTTCAACCAACGTAGCATCTTCGCTTACGAATGTTTTCCATAATGTGACCAGAACTTCGGCAACTTGCGCTTCCACATCAGATGGGAAACCACCTTTTCGGACAATATCGAGCGCAGCTGCTTGTGAGATTCCAACATTGGGATCGATATTTACCTTTGCTAATTTCTCTGGCGTCTTATGTGCAACTTCTTCGATATCCATTCCACCGGAGACCGAAGCCATCACGAGAAAGGAACGATTAGCTCGGTCGAGCAGAATTGCTAAGTAATACTCACTTTCAATCGGAGCTGCTTGCGCAATCATCACTTTATGCACTGTGTGACCTTTAATATCCATTCCAAGAATGGCGCCAGCCTTCGCAAATGCATCGTCGGCGTTCTCCGCTAATTTCACGCCACCGGCTTTTCCGCGACCACCAACTTTTACTTGAGCTTTCACAACAACTTTTCCACCCATGGATGCTGCGGCGCCACGTGCCTGTTCCGCAGTTGTTGCTACCGCACCTTTGAGAACTGGTACGCCATGCGCTTCAAAAAGATCGCGCGCTTGATACTCAAATAGATCCATGAATTAGCCTCTCCTAATTTTTCACAGCGGATTTAAGCCAGGTAACAATCTCTTCCATTGGTGCACCAGGTGTAAATATTTCGGCAACGCCAATTTTCTTTAGTTCGACAATATCCGCATCCGGAATGATGCCGCCACCAAAAATTAGAATCTCTGATGCTTTCTCGTTCTTAAGTAGTTCGATAATTCGCGCAAAAAGTGTCATATGTGCACCAGAAAGAATTGAGAGTCCAATCGCATCGACATCTTCTTGGATTGCGGTCGCAACAATTTGTTCAGGTGTTTGATGAAGTCCGGTATAAATTACTTCGCATCCTGCATCACGAAGCGCTCGCGCGTCAACTTTCGCGCCACGATCATGGCCATCAAGTCCAGGTTTTGCTACAACAACTCTGATGGGTGAGTTCGCGGCGGACACGTTCATAACTTACCGACCGGCGCATAACGGAGCAATAAACGCTTCTGGCCATAGCCGCCAAAATCAATAGTTGCCTCCGCTTTATCGCCATCACCGGTGACCGCTATCACAGTACCTAATCCAAAAGTGTCATGCGTGACTCGATCTCCTGGATTTAACTCCATCGTTACAGATTTCTTACCGGTTGGTTTTGGTGGTGGTGCGTTAAATCGTCGAGTTGTTTTTACCGACGAATATGCGCGATCGCCACCGTGGTTCCATTTGATAATTTCAGTAGGTATCTCATCAAGAAAACGTGAAGCCGGGTTGTAATTGGGTGCGCCCCATGCTGATCGATACTCTGCTCGCGAAACATAGAGTTGTCGTTGCGCACGAGTAAGTCCTACATACGCCAGTCGACGCTCTTCTTCTAACTCTTTCTTTTCACCTAATGATCGAGAGTGCGGAAATACTCCCTCTTCCATTCCGGTCAAAAATACGGTGGGAAATTCCAATCCTTTGGCGGTGTGAAGCGTCATCAATGTGACTACACCACCGTGATCTTCGCCTTCCGGAATTTCATCCGAATCTGCAACGAGCGCAACATCCTCCAAGAATCCAGCGAGTGAAATTTCTTCGCCCTCATCAACTTCGCTTTCTTCATACTCTTCCGCAACGGCAACAAGTTCTTCTAAGTTCTCCACTCGAACTTCATCTTGTGGATCCCCGCTGTTTTTTAACTCATCAAGCAGCCCTGACTGCTCTAATACTGCGGCAGCGATCACTGATGGTTTTGTCTTTGCTTCGCTTAAAGTGCGCAGCGCGATAATTAATGAAACAAATGAGTCGATTGCGGTTATAGATCGAGCGGGAATATCAGAGTCATTGATCCGAGACATTGCCTGCCAGAGTGAAATGCCGCCACGGAGCGCGATTTCGGAGACTCCATCAATTGCTCGATCTCCAATTCCACGCTTCGGTGTATTAATAATTCTCCGCAACGACACTTCATCATCTGGGTTTGCAATGACCCGTAAATATGCGAGCAGATCTTTTACTTCTTTCCGCTCGTAGAATCGAACGCCACCAACCACTTTGTAGGGAATGGTTGCGCGCATAAAAACTTCTTCAAAGACGCGCGATTGTGCATTCGTGCGATAAAAAACAGCGGTATCTCCTGGATTCGAGAGGTTCTCTTGTCGAAGTCTGAGAATTTCATCGCGTACAAATTCAGCTTCATCATGTTCATTCTCGGCTACATATCCAGTAAGTAGCGGTCCACTTCCCGCTTCCGACCAGAGATTCTTCTCTTTTCTCGATTCGTTCTTTGCGATCACTGCATTCGCTGCGCTTAAAATATTCTGCGTTGATCGATAATTCTGTTCTAGCAAAATCGTGGTGGCGCTTGGATAATCTTCTTCAAACTGCAGAATATTTCGAATGGTTGCGCCACGAAAACCATAAATAGATTGATCCGCATCGCCCACTACACATAACTCGGCAGCAGGAATACCTTCCATATCATCGCCTACTAACTCACGGATGAGCGCATACTGTGCGTGGTTGGTATCTTGGTATTCGTCAACTAAAACATGTCGAAAGCGACTTCGATAACGCGCGCGTGAATCTGGAAAACGTCGAAGTAACTCAACAGATTTCATAATGAGATCATCAAAGTCCATTGCATTGGCGCCACCTAAGCGTTTTTGATAAATCGCATACACCTCAGCCGCGGTCTGCTCAAAGTGGTTCTGAGTACCATCAAGATAATCGGCTGGACCTTGAAGTTCATTCTTTGCATTAGAAATCAACGATTGCACAGCCCGCGCGGAATATCGTTTGGGATCAAGATTGAGATCTTTCATTACCAATTGAATAAGTCGCAAACTATCTGCTTGATCGTAAATGGTAAAAGTATTGGAATACCCAAGTTTGACCGCTTCTTGGCGCAGAATTCGAACGCATGCCGAGTGGAAAGTTGAAACCCACATCGCTTTCGCCCGATTTCCTACAAGTGCGGCGACGCGCTCTTTCATTTCACCTGCAGCTTTGTTGGTAAATGTGATCGCCAAAATTTCAAATGGTGCAACGTTTCGTTCTGCCATGAGATAGGCAATTCGGCGCGTTAAAACTCGCGTCTTTCCGGAGCCAGCGCCAGCAACAACGAGAAGTGGCCCACCATGGTGAGCAACTGCTGCTTGTTGTTGTGGGTTAAGCCCTTCAAGTAACGACATATTCGGGAGTCTAGCGAGGACCACTGTTAAGTATGCGTGAGAGGATTACCGCCTATGTCCGCCATGTATACGCCACTTCCCGATAACGAAATTAAACGAGTTTTAGTAGTCACCGCACATCCGGATGATTGCGACTTTGGTGCTGGCGGAACTATCGCGCAATGGGTTGCTCAAGGTATTGAGGTTTCATATTGCATCTGCACCAATGGTGACCAAGGCGGCGAAGAATCCGGGTTGACCATGGAAGAGATGCCAGCAGTTCGACAACGGGAACAACGCGATGCGGGTAAAGCGCTCGGCGTTACTGATATTACTTTTCTCAATTATCGCGATGGCTGGCTCACTCCAACAATTGAACTACGACGCGATATCGTCAAAGTAATTCGCCAGAAAAAACCAGATCGAATGTTGATTCAATCACCAGAACGTAATTGGGATCGCATCGGTGCATCGCATCCAGACCATCTCGCTGCTGGCGAAGCAGCAATTCAAGCGGTCTATCCCGACGCACGAAATCCTTTTGCCTTCACTGACCTTAAAGCCGAAGGTTTTGAACCGTGGCGAGTAAAAGAAGTATGGGTCATGGCACATAACACGCCAGATCATTTCGTTGATATTACGGAAACTTTTCCTAAGAAAATGGCTGCGCTTCACGCGCATGTCAGCCAGACCGCTCACAATGAAAAACTCGAAGAGATGGTTGGTGAGTGGGGCCGAATGAATGGTGAGGCGTGCGGATTACCTGCTGGTCATCTGGCGGAACGATTCCGCATTGTTAATACTAATTAATTATTATTTTTTCAATCGCAATTACTTGTTTTGGTTGGTTATCTTCCGAGCCGTCTTTCGTACCTAACTTTCCAATCGCTTTAACAATATCTAGCCCAGACTTTATTCGTCCCCAGATCGGATAGACCGCTGGAATGAGCGTTGAATCAGCGTAAACAAAGAAGAACTGACTGCCATTTGAGTTGAGATTAGTTGGGCCACCATTGGCCATCGCTACCGTTCCAGCTGGGTAATTATTCTTCACTTCTTTCGGCAAGTTTTCATTGCCAAAGGTAAACATCGGACCACCAGTGCCACTCGCTGTGGGATCGCCACATTGCAGAACATAAATTCCTGATGTTGTCAGTCGATGACAGAGGCTCTTGTCGTAATACCCTGCCAACGCCAGTGCGCTAATTGCTGTGAGGGCTACTGGTGCTTTGATATTTGGCGTCACAACAATATTTCCGCAATTAGTTACAAAGGTAATCTGACTAGGAAATTTCTTAAGGATTGAAGTAGGTGTAGAAACTTGAAGTGTGGAGTGTGCAGTTGCTTTGGTTTTAGCGCATTTCAACGAGCCTGATGAAGTACTTGATTTAGAATCCGCATGCGCAGTTGTAGGAAAAAGAATGATCAATGCGCCTATTAGTGCCATCAATCTCTTCACTATTCCCACTCCTTACTATTCCCACTCAATTGTTGCCGGTGGCTTACTCGTTATATCGATGACGACTCGATTGACATCCTTCACTTCATTGGTGATTCGTGTCGAAATCTTGGCCAACACTTCGTGTGGAAGTCTCGACCAATCTGCCGTCATCGCATCTTCGCTTGATACGGGACGGAGAACAATGGGGTGGCCATACGTTCTGCCATCGCCTTGAACTCCAACGCTCCGAACATCGGCAAGTAAGACAACGGGACATTGCCAGATTTCGCGATCAAGTCCGGCCAAGTGTAATTCTTCGCGAGCAATGAAATCAGCGTCGCGCAATATTTTGAGTCTATTCTC
>CAXBQM010000071.1:0-5740 GCA_963978235.1 uncultured bacterium
AGTTTGGCGCCGGCTGGAAAACAGAGTTACTACGTATTATTTCCGACACCAAATTTAGATGCCAACATTGATTGGACTACCGAAACACCGCGCTACCGAGAACATATGTTGAAAATATTAGAAGAACGTGGCTACCAAGGATTCTCAGATGGAATTGAAGTGGAACATATCACTACTCCGTTGGAGTGGGCAGAGATGGGTTTAGAGCGCGGCGCACCATTTGCAAGCGCTCATACGTTCTTCCAAACCGGACCGTTCCGACCAAGAAATCTTGCACGTGGTTTTGAAAATATTGTTTTTACTGGTTCTGGAACCCAACCAGGAGTCGGTGTACCGATGGTTTTAATTTCGGGGCGACTTGCAGCTGAACGAATAGTTGGTAACGTCAAGTAATGGATGCGTTATTACAACAATCCTACGAAGAATGTAAGAAACTCAATTCGCAACATGGCAAAACGTACTATCTCGCAACACTTCTTCTGCCGCCAGAAAAAAGACCATACGTGCATGCTCTGTACGGATTCGCGCGCTATGCCGATGAAATTGTTGATGATCTCGCCTCAACCCTTTCTATCGATGAGAAGCGTTCCTTTCTTCGGAGTTGGGGCGCTGGTCGGATTTCAGATCTCCGATCTGGCAAAAGTTCAGATCACATCGGACGTGCGCTTGTCGATACCGTCGCTCGATTTAATATCCCCATCGAACATTTTGAAGCATTTCTGCATTCCATGGAGATGGATCTCTATCGCACGGAGTATCAGAATTACAACGATCTCATGGAGTATGTATACGGCTCCGCTGCCGTTATTGGGCTGCAGATGGTTCCGGTATTAGGAGCGCTCTCCGATGAGGCATATGAACCAGCGAAAAAATTGGGTATCGCTTTTCAATTAGCCAATTTTATCCGTGATGTGGGCGAAGATCTGGATCGCGGACGTATCTACTTACCACTTGATGAACTTGCAGAATGTGGAGTTTCACGAGCGATGTTGGAAAAGCGTCAACTCACTCCGAACATTATTGACGCTTTGAAATTTCAAATTGCTCGTGTGCGACAACTGCAACGCGAAGCCGAGCCTGGTATCGCAATGTTGGCGAAGGAAAGTCGACCGTGTATCGAAGCGGCGAGTGAGTTGTATTGCGGCATAGTTGATGAGGTAGAAAAGATTGGCTACGACGTTTTCCGACGTCGCGCAAAAACTTCTACTCTGCGCAGAGCATCTGTGGCGCTCCCTGCGCTGTTTCGTGCGCTCCGTGCCCGTTAAAAACCCTGCACATTAAAAACGTTGCACACCTTTTCTCCCCCACACCACCCATAGTGTGAGAACTGATAACACCAGTGCAAATCCAAATCCCAGATCTTCAACTGGTGCGGAAGCAATTCGTAAACCCAATATTGCTTGATCTGAGTACATCACGATGTTTCGCGACGTCAACCACCAATTTGTTAAAAGTTGGAAGGGCAGAATAATTGAATAGGAGGTCCAGAAAACTCGCTTTGAAGTTAAATGTGTCTTAAAGATGTATCGATCATTGAAAAGTGCGAGCGCAAGAGCTACGACCGTGATCTGCGAATAAGTCATTTTCCATCACCAACGTGCCAATGTTTCTTGACCGACCGAACCGCTTCTATTGTCATCACTGCTGCTAGCGGAACAATGATGAAGAACAGGATCTCTTCAAGTGGAATTCCGCCAGGAAAAATAACGCCTAGTATCTGTCGTGAATCAAAACTCCAGTGGCCAACATGAATCGCGTAAAGATCCCAGGCAATGAAACAGAGAGCGACTGGCGCGATACTCAGAAATGCTCGCTTTGCTCGTCGCAAAACTCCAACTTTCAGCGCAATTTCTAACCAGAAGGAACCAGCAATAGTGAAGAGCAACATCGCCAGATAGCCGTACTTGAGCACAGCGAAATGCTAGCCTTTTCGCTACGGGAGCTAAGGCTGAGAGGGTCTGAAATCCAGATCGACCGTGATGACCAGTTCGGTAATGCGAATTGGAAAGGAAGTCTCACATGATGACTGTTCTATTTACTGCATGGGGTTATGAATTAACGGTTCTAGAAGCGCTGGCTTTCATTACATCTGTTATCGGAGTGGGCCTTGGAGTATTCGGACCACGTGCTACATGGCCATGGTGGAATATCAGTTCTCTTCTTTACGCCGCGCTCTTCTTTGAAAGTAAGTATTACGCAAGTGCAGCGTTACAACTGATCTTTATCGCCGGCGGTATTTGGGGATGGTTTGGTTGGGGTAAAGATGGTGCAATTCCTCAGAAGCTACAAGGCAGATCAAAAATTTTCTGGTTGGTTGCGTATTTGGTGGGTTGGTTCTCGCTCTATCCCGTATTGAAAAGTATCGGTGCTGCCGCATCACTCACTGATGCCTTTGGTTTTGTGGGAAGTTGTTTTGCACAAATTCTGATGGTCTTGCAGAAATATGAAGCGTGGATTTTTTGGTTTGTTGTCGATGCTGTGTATACCTATCAATTTTTCCACGGAAAGTACTACTTAACTGCGATTCTTTATTTCATATTTGTATTGATAGCAATTGCTGGTTGGTTGCGATGGTATCGAAGTGCACACAACAATGCTCAAAACAATTCTTGATTCCCTCGACAAACACAATGACCGGTGTGGCGAAACTAAGATAATCGCTATCGATGGACCCGCTGGTTCTGGTAAAACGACGCTCTCGTTACAACTTGAAGCATCGCTTACTCCACGTGCAGTCACAATTCATATGGATGCGTTATATAACGGTTGGAGCGATGCCCTAACGCCGACGTTGACTCGAACTTTGCAGAATCAGATTTTCACGCCACTTTCTCTCCACAAAAATATTGAATACCGACCATTTGATTGGTTCTCGCAATCGCCTGGTCCGGTCATCACAGTCGAACCTCCGGAATTTCTCATTCTCGAAGGCGTGGGTTCGGCACAAGCGGTGACGCGAAAATACGCCGCACTTCTTATCTGGATTGATGTAGCACCTGAGGTCGGGCTCAAAAGAGTTCTGCAACGCGATGGTGCTGAAATAGAAAATCAGATGCGAATCTGGCAATCACAAGAGGCTAATTTTTTCGCAAAAGATCAGACTCGTGAGCGCGTTCACCTAAGAATGGATGGCAACACCTACTAAATTTTCTCCGTGTCTGATCTGACTGGAGAACTCATAGATGGCCGTTATGAGTTGTCTCGACTGATTGCTTCTGGTGGCATGGCGAGTATTTATGCTGCCACCGACCTTCGCCTTGATCGCCAAGTCGCAGTCAAAATTATGCATCCACATTTGGCGCAAGATGAACAATTTGTCGCTCGATTCATTCGTGAAGCCAAAGCAGCTGCTGCGCTCACTCATCCAAATATTGTTGCAGTGCAAGATCAAGGGTGGAATCAAAATGGTTCACCAGCAGTCTTCATCGTTATGGAACTTGTCGAAGGACATACGCTTCGAGATTACTTATATGAGCAAGGTTCGCTTTCACCTCAACAAGCCCTTCCCATCATCATTCCGGTTCTTAGCGCACTTGCTGCTGCACATAAAATTGGGATTGTTCATCGAGATATCAAGCCGGAAAATATTCTGATTGCTAAAGATGGTCGGATAAAAATTGCCGATTTTGGTCTGGCACGTGGCGCACTTTTAGGTACAACCATGACCGCAGAATCAAGCGTGATTTTGGGAAGCGTCTCTTATCTCTCACCGGAACAAGTGCAACGTGGTATCGCTGATTCTCGAAGCGATGTTTATGCGGTTGGTATTGTGCTTTTTGAGATATTAACTGGCCAAAAACCTTTTGCCGGTGAAGACCCTATTCAAATTGCATTTAAACATGTCAATGAACGAGTGCCGAGAGTGTCATCTCTTTCACCGAGCATCTCCCCTGAACTCGATGATCTCATCTTCCAAGCCACATCTGTTAACCCTGATCAACGGCCACGAGATGCCGAAGAATTTCTCTCTTCACTTCGCAGTATCGCGGAAAAACTCGATCCAAAGCGTCGGCAATTAAGTTTGGAATTAGATCTGCCACCAGCGCCCATCGCACCGGTGAAAGAGCGTAGAAAACGACAGATGCCAAAGAGCATGCAGAACCTCATCTCTAAGACGGAACAGATAGTTACTCCGAAGAAGGAGAAATCTTTAACCAGTCAATCGGAACAGATCAGAATTAAGCGAAAATTAAGTAAGAGAGTAAAACGAAATCGATTAATAGCTACCGGAATTTTGGCAATTCTTCTCGTTGCTGGATGGAGCATCTTCGTTGGCCCCGGCGCGAGGGTAGTTGTTCCATCCGTCGCTGGATTAACTGTGAAGTCAGCAACTAAAGAATTTACTTCACTTGGACTTGTGACTGAGATAAAAGAGGAAGTCTTTAGTGAAGATGTTGCTGCTGGCAAAATTATCTCTTCGAATCCAGCCGGTGGTGGAAAAGTTAAGGAAGGCGGCCGAGTTTCGCTCATAGTTTCTAAAGGTAAAGAGCGTTATGAGGTTCCAGTATTGACTGGCTTACTCCCAGAAGTTGCTGCTAAACAACTTACGGATGGACATCTCGTCCTTGGTACGCAAACTGAGAGTTATAGCTTTGAAATTCCTCAAGGAGCAATTATCTCCACATCGCCAAAAGCTGGCGAGCAAGTAAAGAAAGATACACGCGTAGACATTGTTGTCAGTAAAGGCGTTGAGCAGATAAATGCAAATTCCTATGTCGGTCGAAGCGGAGAACAAGCTCTTAATGAACTCTCTGATGCTGGTTTTGATGTGTCACCGGAATATGTATTTAGTGAGAAGGAGATGAAAGGAATAGTTATCTCGCAGAAACCAGATGGAAGTCAGACCTTGCCAAAAGGTTCGACTATCACTCTTGTTATCTCCAAAGGCTCGGAATTTGTCTCAGTGCCAAATGTTCAGAATAAAACCGCAGCCGAAGCTACTCGTGACCTTCAAAATAGCGATCTCAAAGTTGTTGTGAAGAAAATCGGCACGAAGAAAGTAAAAACCGTTACTAATATCTCGCCAAAAGCCGGCACTAAAGTAAAACGAGGCTCAACGGTCACAATCACTGTAGGGTGACGCGGTGACTACGCCGACAGCACTGCCAAGGATTGGCGCTCATACGCCGACAAGTGGCGGGATGGCAAAACGATCTATCGGATATGCCGAAACGATTAAAGCGGAAGCAATTCAAGTGTTTACATCAAATCCCCGAGGGTGGGCAACACCTGAGGCCAATCCTGATGCTGATCAAGCATTTAGAGAAAAATGTGAAGAGTTAGATATAGAAGCGTATGTACACGCACCTTTTCTGATTAATTTGGGATCGCCAACAGTCGGCACGTACGAAAATTCACTCCGCTCTACCGAATATTCGCTTGGTCGCGGAAAAGATATTGGTGCGCTTGGCGTTGTTATTCATACTGGTTCAGCGGTCGATGAAACTCATGTCGCGCAAGCGTGGAAACAAATTCAGAAAGGCATGATGCCAATTCTAGAAAAACTTACGGATGACTCTCCCATGTTGTTATTGGAACCAACTGCTGGCCAAGGGCAGTCTTTAGTAAAAAAACTTGACGACCTAGAAAACTATTTAAAAGCATTGAAATACCATCCAAAAGTTGGCGTCTGTCTTGATACCTGCCATGTTTTTGCTGCTGGGCATGACATCAAGAAAAAAGGTGGCATGAAAGCCACGCTTGATCTTCTCGTTGAAGTTGCTGGAATAGAACGGATTCA
>CAXBQM010000072.1:0-5531 GCA_963978235.1 uncultured bacterium
GCTGGCGAAGGTATGGATATCACCGCCACTTTTACCGTGACTGAAAATCATCAAGGCGCTCCTGGTTTAGCTCATGGCGGATTGCTCTCTCTTGCTTTTGATGAAGCGCTAGGAAAATTGATGTGGCTTCTGCGTGCGCCAGCTGTTACCGCGCGACTTGAGACTGATTTTCTCAAGCCAGTTCCTATGGGTTCTGTCCTTCATATCTCAGCCCGAATTGTTGGGCAAGTAAGTCGGAAAGTTTATGCAGTAGCAGAAGGTCGGTTAAATTCTCCGGACGGACCGCTTGCAGTACGTGCAGCAAGTTTGTATGTGATTGTTCCGATGGCTCACTTCCTTAATAACGCGCCTAAAGAATATTTAGAATCGGTCGCAAAGCGTCCAGAGATTTTGGAATTTGTTGACCCTGAATTTGAAATTAATCCATGAAAGTTCGTATTACTCGGCTCGATTCTGGTCTGCCCTTACCACAATACGCAAAACCAGGAGATGCCGGCGCTGATGTTTATTCTCGAATTGATTACGAACTTAAAGCGGGCGAACGAGCGCTCATTCCGACTGGGATTGCCATCGCACTTCCTGATGGGTATGTCGCTTTAATGCACCCGCGATCGGGGCTGGCAATTAAATATGGAATTTCAATGGTGAATACACCAGGCACAATTGATGCCGGATATCGAGGTGAGCTCCAAGTAATTCTGATTAATCACGACCTTAAAGAAACTTTCTCTATTAAACGAGGAGATCGAATTGCTCAAATGGTTTTTCAAAAAGTCGAACGCGCAGATTTTGTCGAAGTGGAGTCACTCCCAGGCTCTGGTCGAGCTGACGGCGGATTTGGATCAACGGGTTCATAGTGGAAAGCACAGATAAAGCGAAGATTCTTGCTGCTTTTGGTGGCATAAAAGGCCTCTTTGATTCTGGAATTCCTTCACTTATTTTTCTTATTCTCTTTAATGTCACGCATGATTTAGTTCACTCCGCGCAATGGTCATTGGGTTTCTCTGCTCTGATTGCGATCTATCGACTAATCAAACGTGAGACGCTACAAAATGCGCTTTCAGGAGTATTTGGAGTGGCAATTTGTTACTGGTTTTCACGTTCAACTGGAAAGGCGGAAGATTTCTATCTGCCAGGTTTGATTACTAATCTCGTCTATGCAATTGCTTATTCAATTTCGATAATTGTTGGTTGGCCAATTGTTGGTCTAGTCCTTGGACCGTTATTAGGAGAGAACTTTCTTTGGCGTAAACACCCAGAACGCAGACGAGTTTATGTGCGCGCGAGTTGGCTTTGGGTTGGGATGTTTGTTTCGCGTTTATTAGTTCAATATCCCCTTTATAAAACTGGAAATATCAATCTGTTAGGAACTGCTCGTATTGTAATGGGATATCCACTCTTTATTGCTACAGCGTGGGGAACTTACTTGATTGTAAAAACAGTTTCTAAAGTAACTCCAGACGAACCAATGCCAGAAGAGTCGACTAAAGAGTAATTTAAAGAGTAATAAAGCAATCTTTTATCTGTGCTTCAGCCTCTGACGTTGCAATAAAAATTAATTCATCTCCAGATGAGAAGACATCATAAGCATGTGGTGTGATAACCATTCCATCTCGAACAATTGCAGAGAGCACAGATCCATCTGGGAGAGAAACTTCACTCACTGTTTTACCTACACATTTTGAATTATCAGGAAGTGTTAATTCAACAAGGTTTGCTTTTCCAGTTCTAAATGAGAAGAGACGAACTACGTCGCCAACGGTGACTGCTTCTTCGACTAGAGCAGCAATGATTCGCGGAGTTGAAACGGCTACATCGACGCCCCATGATGAGTTAAACATCCATTCATTTTTCGGGTGTTTGATGCGAGCAACAACTCTTGGAACTCCATATTCTGTTTTTGCAAGGAGCGATGAGACGAGATTGACCTTGTCATCGCCGGTCGCGGCAACCATTACTTGGCACGTTTCAAGCCCAGCCTTACTTAGCGAAGATATTTCGCAGGCATCTGCGAGAAGCCACTCGGCATTAGGCACGCTTTCCATTTTGAGCGCTTTTGGATCCTTATCAATTAATAAAATTTCATGGCCATTGGAGAGAAGTTCACGCGCAATCGCACGCCCAACGTTTCCTGCACCTGCAATTGCGACTCTCATTCTGGCTCCGGTGCTCGAGATAAAGTTGTTTCAACAGCGGCTAAATCTTTCTCAGCAACCATTACATGAATGAGATCGCCTTCTTGAAGAACTGTATGTTCTGTTGGAATGACTCCAGTGCCTAAACGCGTCAAGAATGCAACTCGCGCAGGGGTGCTCTTTTCAATCAACGTAATTGGCTTTCCATACCACTCTCGTGAGACAAAAATTTCACACAATTGCACGGAGCCAGAAGGATCTCGCCATTCTGATGCTTTTCCTTGCGGTGAAAGCCGGCGCATAATTTGATCTGTTGTCCATGAAACTGTAGCAACAGTAGGAATTCCTAAACGTTGATAAATTTCAGCTCGACGTGGATCATAAATACGGGCTACAACATTTTGGACTCCGTAAGTTTCTCGCGCAACTCGAGCGGCCAATATATTTGAATTATCACCATTAGAAACTGCGGCAAAAGCTTCTGCTTTTTCAATTCCCGCCTCGATTAATGTATCTCTATCAAAACCAATACCAGTTACGGTTTTGCCATTGAAATCACTGCCAAGGCGGCGGAACGCTTCACGCTCTTGGTCAATAACTGCGACTGAATGTCCCAAAGCTTGCAATTCATTTGCCAATGTTGAACCGACGCGGCCACAACCCATGATGACGACGTGCACGGGGTTCACTTTACTCTCTGAATACGCAGAGTATGACATTTGCGCTCATTTACGCATAAGGTCACCACATGAATATCGGTGATCGAGTTACTGTAGAAATTGGACCGATTGCACATGGTGGACATTGCGTTGCTCGCCATGAGGGACAAGTAATTTTTGTTCGCCATGCTATTCCAGGTGAGCGCGCACTCGTTGAAATTACCGAGAAAACATCGAAGTTTCTCCGCGGCAATGCGATAGAAATACGTGAGAAATCGCCTCATCGTTTAACGCCAGTGTGCACATATGCTCGTTGGGACGGATGTGGTGGCTGCGATTTTCAACATATTGATCTTAGATATCAACGAGAGCTCAAAACTCAAATTATCAAAGAACAATTCCAACGCATTGCGAAGAAGGAAATCTCCTGTCCAATCGAAGCAGTTGAACCACAGGATGGGTTGCATTGGCGAACGCGGATGGATTTCACAGTTTCTGAGAATCGAAAGTTAGCGCTCTTTCAAGCCAGAAGCCACGATGTTATTGAAATTGACTCGTGCGCTATTGCGGATTCGCGGATGAACATCAGCGAAATAAATTCTCAAAAACTTCCTCGAGGATCGAAAGTTGATGTCGCAATATCCAGAAGTGGGAAACAATCGATTGCTATTGAAAATCGAGAGAACTTTGAATTGATTGATGAAGGTATCGATCAGATTCTGTCCATATCGCCACAATCTTTTTGGCAGAGCCATATCAGCGCCCCACGCACATTAATTGATGCGGTGGCTAACTTTTCCGATATTCAAGCGGGCGATCATGTCTTTGATTTGTATGGTGGGGTAGGACTTTTTACTTCCGATGCAGTGAAACGGGTTGGAGTTGCTGGTCGAGTCACTCTTATCGAACTCGATGCGCAAGCAATCACTGACGCCCATCGCAATTTTGCTGAATATGACACGGTCGAAATCGTTGAAAGTTCGGTTGATCGCGCGCTCAAGAAATATGCGCGCGCAGATGTGATCATTCTTGATCCACCGAGAAGTGGCGCTGGAAAAAATGTTGTAGAACAGATAGTGAAACTCACACCACGCGTTATTACCTATGTCTCGTGCGACCCAGCCTCGTTAGCTCGCGATTGCGCATATTTTGAAGAGCGTGGTTATGGAATGGCTGCCATCCGCGCATTTGATCTCTTCCCCATGACACAACACATGGAATGTGTCGCACGCTTCATTCCTGCGTAACCCTTTAATTCAGCGTTTTCACGCGTGAAGATTAGGATAAGCCCCATCAGAGTTACCGGGGCCAGGAGGACGTGTGAGTAAGAATTCATTCAACTCAAAGAAGAGTATTGAAGTAGCTGGGCGAACCCTTGAATACTTCGATATCACCGGGTTGGACGGGGCAGCATCGCTGCCATTTAGCCTCAAAATTCTTTTAGAGAACTTACTTCGCACTGAAGATGGCGCAAACATCACTGCAGATCAGATTAAGGCGCTCGCACAATGGAACCCAGATTCGCAGCCTGATACGGAAATTCAATTTACGCCGGCTCGAGTAATTATGCAGGATTTCACCGGCGTTCCATGCGTAGTTGATCTCGCAACAATGCGGGAAGCAATTGTGGATTTAGGTGGCAATCCAGCGAAAGTTAATCCGCTTGCTCCGGCTGAGTTAGTCATTGATCACTCTGTAATTGCCGACGTGTTTGGCACCAAAACTTCGTTTGAAGAGAATACCGATATTGAGTATCAACGTAATCAAGAACGATATCGATTCTTACGTTGGGGGCAGAGCGCATTTGATGAATTTAAAGTGGTACCGCCCGGAACCGGCATTGTTCACCAAGTAAATATTGAATATTTAGCGCGTGTGATTATGGTGCGAAATGTCGATGGCGTCGATCGCGCATATCCAGATACCGTTGTCGGAACTGATTCCCATACAACGATGGTCAATGGTCTTGGCGTACTCGGCTGGGGAGTTGGCGGCATTGAAGCCGAAGCTGCCTTGCTCGGCCAACCAGTATCAATGCTGATTCCGCGCGTTGTCGGATTCAAATTAAAAGGCTCATTGCCTTTGGGAACTACTGCAACCGACCTCGTACTTGTTGCGACGGAAATGCTCCGCAAACATGGTGTTGTTGGAAAATTCGTAGAATTTTATGGACCTGGCGTGAGTGAGTTGCCCATGGCTAATCGCGCCACCATTGGAAATATGTCGCCGGAGTACGGTTCAACATGCGCGATCTTCCCAATCGATGAAGAGACCCTTCGCTACTTAGAGCTCACTGGTCGCAAACCAGAGGAGTTGGCGCTGGTTGAGGCGTATGCGAAGAAACAAGGTATTTGGCATGATCCCAGCGCAACACCGCGATATTCCGAACACCTTGAACTCGACTTATCAACGGTGGTGCCGTCAATCGCTGGTCCAAAGCGGCCACAAGATCGCGTCTCGTTATCGCAAGCAAAGAGTTCATTTGCGCAATCACTTCCAACTTACCTCACTGAGAAAACATCAAAAGGTGATGTAGCAGTTACTCGTAATGGTGAATCGATTGCGTTAAAAAATGGCGCAGTAGTGATCGCATCAATTACATCGTGTACTAATACATCAAATCCCAGCGTCATGATTGGTGCTGGCCTGCTCGCAAAGAAGGCAGTGGCGAAAGGCTTAAAGAGTAAGCCGTGGGTTAAGACGACGCTCGCGCCAGGATCAAAAGTTGTGACAGATT
>CAXBQM010000073.1:0-5514 GCA_963978235.1 uncultured bacterium
TTACTTCTCAACAATTGGACGACCGCCATTACTACAACACACCTGGTCCCTTGCCGTAGAAGCACAGTTCTATTTGATTTGGCCCTTAGTTATGCTCTTTATTTTAAAATATTTCGGTAAGAAGAATATTCCCATTGCATCACTCATTGCAGCTGGTGCATCTGGAATTGCACTTTTCATCTATTCAATAAAGATTGATGCATCAGCTAGCCACGTTGTAAGTCACGTCTACTTCGGAACTGATACGCATAGCATTGGCCTATTTCTTGGTTCAGCGCTTGCAGTGAGTTGGATTCCACAAAACTTAAGTAAAACTATCTCGCAGCGCGCTCAAGATTTCGTTGATGGTGTTGGCGTGTTTGGTCTCCTTGGACTTTTAGCGACATTTCTTTTCATTAATGAAACCGATCCGACTCTCTATCGATTGGCTTTTCCACTCGCTGGAATTTTCGGTTGCGCTACATTGATGTCAGTCGTACATCCAGCTTCGCGATTTGCTCCTATATTGAGCACAAAACTACTTCTGTGGATTGGTGAACGCTCGTATGGAATTTATCTATGGCATTGGGTGATTTTCCAAGTGACCAGACCCTCCATCGATATCGCCGGCCAAACGTGGGCGCTTTACTCATTACGAATTCTCATTGTTCTCGCACTAGCTGATATCTCACTTCGCTGGATCGAAATTCCTGTTCGACGTGGGAATGTTGAACTCTGGTTCCGTGGAATGAAATACCGAACGCCACAAGTTCGATTACGCCAACGATTTACTGTTCTATTCACCCTTGCAATGTTGCTCATTGCATCTACTTCAATCGCAGTAAATGCGCTCAATGTGGCTCACAATCGTGAAAATGCGGAGATGAAACGTCTGGCTGAATTAACGGAAATTTCCGCAGTGCCAAGTGAAAAAAAGCAAGGTTTATGGGTTACGGGTGACTCAGTAATCCTCGGAATTCGAAGCGAATTAGAGAAGTATCAGCACATCGGTTTAATCAATGCTCGGATAGGACGACAACTTCCGGAACTTCTTTCAGTAATTGAAAAGGACCGAGTATTTGCAGGTAATGTACCAATTATCTTTGATATTGGAAATAACAACGCAATTACTGAAAGTAGTTTTAAGCAAGTAATGGAGCTGGTGAAGAATCAACCACAGATTATTGTTGTCAACACGGCAGTTCCTCGACCTTGGCGCGAATCTAATAATGCGATTGTTCGAAAAGTTACATCAAACTACGCAAATGTCTCTGTAATAAATTGGGCGGAGATTTCTCTCAATCATCCCGAATATTTCGCAAGTGATGGTGTTCACTTAAATCCTCCAGGAGTGAATGCTTACGTCTCAGCAATTCTTGAAGTCTTAAAGAAGTAATATATTAAATAAAAAAACCTCCCTATCGGGAGGTCTTTTTATTTGTAATCTCGTTATGCGTACTTACCTGCAAGTGCGAACTTCTTCGCGTCAACTTTAACGCCATCTGAATAGACTGTTTGAACGAGGAATTGGGTGCCACCCATATCATCTTTCTTAGCTATATCGAGTGAGAGTTGATTTGCGGGAACTGTTGAGACCAAAGTGAAATCCTTTGCGTTATATGAGATCGAGACGTCATAACCCGTGATTCCTTCAGATTCCGCTGGAGCAACCCAACGAAGAGTTACACCACCGTTGTTATTTGCAATGGCAACAAATTTCTGCGGTGCGCCATGAGCAGAGAGAGCGGCCGGTGATTCTTCCGCGCTAGGAGTTGCTTCTGCTGATTGCGACATGGATGGAGATGCATCAGTGGCTGGAGCAGCATCATCACTCTCGCCACCACGATTAACAACAATGAGTCCGAGAATAACTATTCCGGCCAATACTAAAAAGAGAACTCTCCCAGAACTCTTTGATTGTGCAGGCGCTTTTGTCGTAGTTGCACTTTTTGTTGGCGCAGGAGTTGTTGAAATTGATTGAGTCTTCTGTGCAGTTTGTGCAGGACGTGAGGAAGTTGGCACTGGTGGAATCACAATCGATGCAGCGCTCTTACTTGAAGATTTTTTAGCAGCACGCTTTGCAACTTTCTTGCTTGCGGATTTCTTTACCGCCGCTTTTTTAACCGACTTCCTGCTTGGTGATTTCTTGCTTGTCGATTTCTTAGCCGCAGATTTCTTAGCCGCAGATTTCTTAGCTGTTTTTTTAGCCGCTTTTTTCGCTGCCACGTTTTCTCCTCTGTTTAAATGCCTAGGTAAAGAATACCCCAGCGCAGTAATGGTGAATCAATTACTCGCTTAGGAGCTGGGCAATGACCGGGGCGATTTCTCGCATTGCACGGCCGCGATGGCTAATTCTGTCTTTTTCATCTGCGCTCAATTGAGCCATAGTTACGTCATAGCCATCTGGCTGAAAGATCGGGTCATAGCCAAAGCCACCATCTCCAACTGGTGAATATCGGATAACACCGTGAATTTCACCGCGACAGATTTCCGTTCTTCCATCCGGCAACGCAAGCGCAACGACAGATACGAACTTACCTTGACGTTTATCTGGTTGAACGTCTTCGATCTCTTTCAATACTTTTTCAAGATTTGCTCGATCATTTCCATGTTCGCCAGACCAACGCGCAGAAAGCACTCCTGGCGCACCATTTAACGCATCAATACATAACCCACTGTCATCCGCAATCGCTGCAAGTCCGGTTTTCATCGCAATAGTTTCAGCTTTTAATAGCGCATTCTCTTCAAATGTGGCACCTGTTTCTTCAACATCGCTTATTTCAGGAAAATCTGAAACGCTGACAGGTTTAATGTGTGGTGCAATCGTTGCAAGCATTCGTTGAAGCTCTACTAACTTTCCTTTATTTCGAGATGAGAGAACAAGTCGAGTCATGGTAATACTTGGTGTGAAGCTATTTAGCTAACGCTGCTCGTTGAAGTTCAGTGAGATCTGCACAGCCTTTTACTGCAAGATTTAATAAATTATCAAGTAATAATCGATCAAATGGCGCACCTTCAGCAGTACCTTGGACTTCGATAAATTCACCAGTACCAGTGCAAACAACATTCATATCTGTCTCGGCGGTGACATCTTCGGTGTAACACAGATCGAGCATCGGCGTGCCATTAATAATTCCAACACTGACTGCAGCCACCGAACCTTTGAGCGCTTGAGCGCTCTGCGCAAGATGCCCAGCGTTCTTCGCCCAAGTAATGGCATCTGCAATTGCAACGTATGCACCAGTAATTGCTGCTGTGCGAGTTCCACCATCTGCCTGTAACACGTCGCAATCTAGAACAATCGTGTTCTCGCCAAGGCCTTTCATATCGACAACAGCACGGAGTGAGCGACCAATTAGTCGAGATATTTCTTGTGTGCGTCCACCAAGTTTTCCTTTAACGCTTTCGCGATCAGATCGAGTGTGTGTTGAACGAGGCAACATTGAATATTCCGAAGTAACCCAGCCTTGTCCTTTTCCAACCAACCATCGTGGTACTCCTGGCGTAAACGATGCTGCACAGAGCACTCGTGTTTTTCCAAATTCAACTAAGACTGAACCTTCAGCATGATCCAGCCAACCTCTCGTAAAAGTGATTGGACGTAATTGATTTGGCGAACGGCCATCCACTCGTTGCATTACTTAACCTCTTTCTCGACATTAACAACTTCAGGACCAAGGAAGCGACGAGCCAATGTGGCAAAACTTTTGGCATCACCAGTTGCAACAAATCGATGTGTCGGCGCGCTTTTTTCAGTTCGCGAAAGGCGATGTTCAGCTAGTACTCGATAGAGATCCTTCGCCGTTTCATCAGCGCTCGAAACTAGCGTGACGTTATTCCCCATAACATATGAAATGACTCCTGTTAGCAATGGATAATGCGTGCAACCCAAAACTAAGGTATCAATATCTGCAGATTTGAGTGGTTGTAAATATTCTTTAGCAAGTTCAGTAATTTCATTTCCTGATGTTTCCCCACGCTCAACAAATTCAACAAAGAGTGGGCATGGAACAGAGGTAATCTGCAATTGTGGTGCGGCTGCAAAAGAATCGACATACGCTTTTGAATCAATTGTTGTTTGCGTGCCAATTACTCCAATTCGACCAGATCGTGTTGCAGATACTGCGCGACGAACTGCTGGCTGAATAACTTCTATTACCGGAACTGAATATCGTTCACGCGCATCGCGTAACATTGCCGAACTTGCTGTATTGCACGCGATAACAATTGCCTTAACCCCAGCCTGAATTAATTTGTCCATTATTTCTAATGAAAATGCTCGCACTTCAGCTAATGGACGAGGGCCATATGGAGTGCGCGCTGTATCTCCTACATAAAGAATTGATTCGTTGGGTAATTGATCTATCACTGCGCGAGCAACAGTTAATCCACCCACGCCTGAATCAAAGATTCCAATTGGCGAATTTGGGTTAACTCCCTGGCTGGACATCACGCGCTAAGGGTACTGAACAATTCATTTCTTCGATTATTTACTCGTTTATTTGAGACGAACCAGCTATAAGAGTTGAATCAAACTCTCTTGTAACCAACCTAGCCATGAATAGACGGCATACACCGCTTTCATAGGATCACTTTCTTTCATCAGTTCATATTTTTTATGCTGTTCATCTGCTGGTGGCTTCTCTATTCCAAGTCTTACCGCCAATGCCAATCGAATGTCGTTGAGGCCACCTAGCCAATCCATAATTTCATTCATTGGCACTTCTATTTCCAAAGTTCCCATATCAAGTGGTTGATCACCATTCCACTCTTCATCTTGTGGAAGGAGCGCCTCGCGAATTGTGTTGGCGTGTGCTCGCTTCTTCTCACGCAATCCGTGTTCGGTGTATCGACGAAATTCCCCAGCTGCGTTTTCTTCGGCATATGCATCAGGTAATAAGCGATGGAGTACTGGATCTTGTGGTGGCGCGTCATTGGTAGAAATACCAACGATGTTCATAAATTCTTTCATTTCATCATCAACGTGATCATCTTCTCCTAGCAATTCGAGAATCTGTTCTGCGAGATTTATTAAGACATGTGCTTCCTGTGACGTAAAAACGGCAAAGACCTTGTCATCACCACTTCGAAAAAAACCAGTGCCGCGTGGGTTCGTCATTACTCATCTCTCATAGTTCGTCAGCTCTTACAGTTCGTCATCTCGTTGCACTGTCGCCCACAATCCATACTCGTGGAGACGCTGAACATCGCGTTCCATTTCTTCTCGCGTTCCAGAAGTAACCACTGCTTTGCCCTCATTGTGTACTTTCAACATTAACTCTGTTGCTTTTTCTTTTGAAAAATGAAAGAGAACCATAAAAACATGCGTGACATACGACATGAGATTTACCGGATCGTCCCACACAACTGTTACCCATGGTCGATCTGGCCGGATATCAGTATCCGACTTTTCTTCCGTTAGGGTTCCCATAACCGTATTATGAAATATAAATAGAAATTGAGTTACTGAATCACGATATTGACCGATGAACTTAAACCGCTCTCGAGTGTGGCTGTAGCTACCGATCGCACTCG
>CAXBQM010000074.1:0-5456 GCA_963978235.1 uncultured bacterium
AGAACCGTTTCCCAAAAATTCCTCATATTTTGCCCGATGATCAAACCGTAATTGCGCTCCCCTTAATTTATAGATTAG
Source organism: uncultured bacterium (assembly GCA_963978235.1). Taxonomy (GTDB): domain Bacteria; phylum Actinomycetota; class Actinomycetes; order Nanopelagicales; family Nanopelagicaceae; genus UBA7398. The sequence goes on from CAXBQM010000074.1 coordinate 79, forward strand.
GGGCGATCGGTTCAATCTCCTTTTCATTTAAGAATTGCTCGAAAGAACTCGAGGCCGACCATGATTTTTGGAATGGCGTGGCATCGATTTGTAGTTTTTTTGTGGTGAACGTCGCAGAACCTCATCACATTACTACCCCACCAAGTATTGGAGTCTTCCTAACAGAGCGTCAGAAAAAAATCGTTAACCATTTTAAAGATGGACTCACTATTCAAGAGATCGCTGGAAAGTTGGGTTATAGCCACTCAACAATTCGCCAAGAGATTATTAAAATCTATCGGCTTCTTGGAGTACGAGATCGCAAGACTGCCATTGTCGAAGCAACGTCACGTAATTTGTTGTAGCAATTGAGAAGTCTTCAACGCTCCTAAGATTACGGAGCCAGATTAACTACTCTGGTTTCTTTCCTTGTCGCAATAGGCCATAGGTCACCGCATCTTCTAGCGCCATCGCAGAAGCGGCAATCACGTTTTCGTGTACGCCGATGGTGTTCCACTCGCCGTTGCCATCGCTGGTTTCAACGAGTACGCGCGTTACTGCGCCGGTACCGTGGCGACCTTCGAGAATACGAACTTTGTAATCGGTTAATTCAAGTTTTTTCAGCTCTGGGTAGATCTTTTCAAGACCAGACCGAAGCGCGGTATCAATTGCATTGACTGGACCATTTCCGCTGCCCGTTGCATTGATTGTTTCACCTCGAGATTTGATGACAACATTCGCGCGCGAAGTCACTGCCCCTGATGCATCTTTATCAACGACTGTCTCCCACGATTCAACCGTGAAGAAATGAGCGCGTTTTCCATCGAGCTCTTCACGAAGTAAAAGCTCGAAGGAGGCATCGGCAGCTTCAAAGGTAAAGCCGCGTGCTTCCATTTCTTTGACACGTTCGACAACGCGCGTGACTACTTCTTTATTGGTACCGATATCAACGCCAAGTTCTTGTGATTTTAATTCGATGGAGGCGCGACCGGCCATATCTGAGACCAGCATTCGCATATCGTTTCCAACCGATGATGGATCTTCGTGTTGATAGAGCGCCGGATCAACTTTGATTGCTGATGCATGCAAACCTGCTTTATGTGCGAAAGCCGAGATTCCAACATATGGTTGGCGTTGGCTCGGTGCAACATTTGTCACTTCCGCAACTGCATGTGAAATTCGAAACGCTTCTTGGAGTGCGCCTTGAGGAAGTACTTGCTGTTTTTTCTTTAACTGAAGATTAGCGATGATAGAGACGAGATCTGCGTTTCCGGTTCGCTCACCATAACCATTGAGCGTTCCTTGAACATGGGTTGCACCGGCAGCAACTGCCGCAAGTGAATTGGCGATTGCGCATCCAGTGTCATTGTGGCAATGAATTCCTAATCGTGCCGATGATTTTCCAAGAACATCATGGACAACCTGTGAGAGTTCATCGGGCAACATGCCGCCATTGGTATCGCAGAGCGCAACAACATCTGCTCCTGCCTCTGCTGCGACGCGAACTACTTCTAGCGCATATGCGGGGTTTGAACGATAGCCATCGAAGAAATGTTCTGCGTCGAGAAATACTCGTTGCCCACCGGCTTTGAGAAAATTAATTGAGTCGCGAATCATCGCCAAGTTCTCATCAAGATGCGTTTTTAACGCGAGATCAACGTGGCGATCATGAGATTTTGCAACGAGCGTAACGGCAGGCGCACCGGAATCTTGCAACGCTCGCAAGAGCGCATCATCTGCAGCTTTGACATTGGGTCGACGCGTTGCACCAAATGCGACAAATGTTGCGTTCTTTAACTTGAGTTCAGTCTGCGCTAATTTGAAGAATTCCGTATCTTTTGGATTTGCTCCAGGCCAACCACCTTCGATAAATCCCACACCGAGTTCATCGAGATGGCGTGCAATGGTGAGCTTGTCATGAACAGAGAGATTGAGACCTTCTTGTTGGGCGCCATCGCGCAACGTGGTGTCGTAGATATGGAATGAATCAGAGATTGTCATTAGCAGACTTTCTTATTCCAACCATGTTTATCAGGCACGGTGCCATGTTGAATTCCAAGTAAGTGTTCACGAAGTTGCATCGTGATTGGTCCAGGTTTGCCATCACCAGTTGGCCACGTACCAAATTCACTCTTGGCAGATCCGATTGGTGAAATCACTGCCGCAGTTCCGCAGGCAAAGGTCTCGGTAATTTCGCCAGATTGCACACCATCGCGCCAATCATCGATAGAGAGCATTCCCTCTTCCGTTTTATAACCCAGATCATGTGCCACTGTAAGAATGGAATCGCGAGTAACTCCCGGAAGTAGTGTGCCAGTGAGTTTTGGTGTGAAGATGGTGGCATCTTTTCCTTTGCCTTTAACAAAGTAGAGATTCATTCCACCCATCTCTTCAATCCATTTTCTTTCTTTTGCATCGAGCCAGACCACTTGATCACAACCCTGTGCCGCAGCTTGTTGTTGTGCCAGAAGAGATGCCGCGTAATTTCCACCGCACTTTGCTTCGCCAGTTCCACCAATTGATGCTCGAACATATTCGGTGGAGATCCAGACCGTTACGGCAGATGTTGTTGAAAAATAAGCGCCAACTGGGCAGGCAATCAAAATATATTTCGCGCTCTTGGATGGCCGGACACCAATTGCAACTTCGGTTGCGATCATAAATGGCCGGATATAGAGCGATGAACCAACTTTTGGCGGAACCCAACCGCGATCGTGTTTCACTAACGTTTCAATCGTTGCGACGAAATCTTCTACCGGCAGTTCTGGCAGCGCTAATCGTTTCGCGGAGTTAGCAAATCGTTTGCCATTCATCTCTGGTCGAAAGAGTGAGATCGAACCATCCGGTTGCCAATACGCTTTTAGCCCTTCAAATATCTCTTGGCCATAATGGAAAACCATCGATGCTGGATCGAGCGTGAGTGGTTCATACCCTTTAAGAGTTGCATCTGACCATCCGCTTTCTGCGTTCCAATCTGCAACCACCATGTGATCGGTGAAATATTTTCCAAAGCCACCTTCATCAACTTTGGCTTGTCGCTCCGCATCAGGAAGTGCACGAGGTGACGGTTTGATTTCAATCTTCATCGCTACGCTCCTTTCACTGCTGCGGCTAGCGCGTTACCGATGTCAACCGTAGAACGCTTTGTACTGCCACGTTGGGCCAAATCATCTGCCACTGCTTTCTCTACATCGCGCGCAGCATCAGGTAAACCTAAGTGATGGAGCATCATCGCCACTGACATGATGGTTGCAGTCGGATCAGCCAAGGATTTTCCGGCGATATCTGGCGCAGACCCATGAACTGGTTCAAACATCGAAGGGAATTTTCTGGTGGGATTGATATTGCCAGATGCAGCAAGTCCAATACCGCCACAAATTGCTGCAGCGATATCAGTCAAAATATCGCCGAAAAGATTATCGGTTACTACTACATCAAATCGTTCTGGATTTGTTACAAAGAACATTGATGCTGCATCAACATGGAGATAATCGGTTGCAACATCTGGAAATTCTTTTGCAACGTCATTAAATGTTCGAGTCCATAAGCTTCCGGCGCGAGTTAATACATTGTTCTTATGAACCAACGTTAATTTCTTTCGCGGACGGCTTTGTGCGCGAGTAAATGCATCGCGAATCACGCGCTCTGCACCACGGCGAGTGTTGAGTGATTCTTCAGTGGCAATTTCATCGGCGGTTCCTTGAGCGAGAACGCCACCTGCTCCTACGTAAGGACCTTCAGTACCTTCACGAACGACAACAAAATCGATTTCTTTTGCGTTGGCTAATGGTGACGTGACTCCTGGATAGAGACGTGCCGGGCGAAGATTGATGTAATGATCAAATGCGAATCGAAGTTTAAGAAGTAAACCACGCTCGAGCACACCAGATGGGACAGTTGGATCTCCCACTGCGCCTAACAGAATTACATCTGCTTTTGCTAGTTCATTGAGCGTCGCATCGGGAAGAGTTTCACCAGTTTTATGCCAGAGACGAGCGCCAAGTTCATACTCTTTCTTAGTAAATGTCACTCCGTATTTTGCCGAAATAACATCAAGGACTTTCAAACCTTCGGCAACAACTTCTGGTCCGATGCCATCGCCGCCAATTACTGCAAGATTAAAGTTCTTACTCATTTAATTCACCAATGAAACCGAGACAACTGAATCTGCACCGGTATCTTTCTTTACTTGGTCAACGACTCCAGTCGGAATTGTTGAATCGACGGTTATTGCCATGAGCGCTTCGCCACCTTGGCTATCGCGAGCTACTTGCATAGAGGCGATATTGATGCCGGTACTTCCGAGCGATTGTCCAACTTTTCCAACAATTCCCGGGCGATCGGTGTAACGAAGTAAGAGCATGTGATCAGTCGGTGGTAAGTCGAGATCAAATGAGTCAATCAAAATAATTTTCTCAACTTTCTTGATTCCCATCAGCGTTCCATGGATATCAACAAACTTGCCATTGGGAAATGCTGCGCGCAACGTAATCATGCTGCGATATTCCGGGCTCTCAGTTGTGGTTGAAACGGTTGATGTCATGCCTTTCTCTTCCGCGAGATGCGGAGCGTTGACATACGTAACATCTTCGGCACCGGTTGCAAGGAGCGCACCTTTAAGGGCGCTGGTAGCAAGAACTGAACAATCGTTATCAGCAATATCGCCTCTGACTTCTAACGCAATAGAAGTGGGAAGTTCTCCCCCAAGATGCGTCGCTACTTGCGCAAGTTTTTCTACCAGCGGCAAACTTGGTCGAATTTCTTCCGCAATTGCGCCACCTTTAACATTCACTGCATCGGGAACAAGTTCACCGGAAAGCGCTTTTCGTACGGAGATGGCAACCGCAATTCCTGCGCGCTCTTGCGCTTCATCGGTTGATGCACCGAGATGTGGTGTGGCAACAACTTGATCAAGTGCAAAGAGTGGCGAATCGGTGCAAGGTTCGGTACTGAAAACATCGAGGCCAGCGCCAGCGACTCTGCCTTCGGTAATGGCTTTATGTAGGGCGTTTTCATCAAGAACGCCACCGCGCGCTGCATTAATAATTCGAACAGTTGGTTTCACTTTCTTCAACGCTTCTTCACCGATGAGGTTTGCAGTCTCTTTTGTTTTGGGTAGATGAATGGTGATGAAATCAGATTGCGCAAGAAGTTCATCGAGTGTGACGAGTCGAACTCCGAGTTGGGCTGCGCGCGCCGGTTGCAGATAGGGATCGTAAGCAATAACTTCCATACCAAACGCTTGCATTCGATGTGCAACTAATTGCCCAATGCGACCAAAACCAACTACGCCAAGAGTTTTCTCAAAGAGTTCCGCGCCGGTGTATTTCGAACGCGCCCACTTACCATTCTTTAACGCAGCATGCGCCGGTGAAACAAAACGAGCGCTGGCAAGAAGA
>CAXBQM010000075.1:0-5452 GCA_963978235.1 uncultured bacterium
TATGCCAATCCGACCGCCTAGCGCCCAGCCAATGAGAAAAACCACCGCTTCAATACTTAATCGAACTCGACCCACGCGAATACCGGTTCGCTGATGTAACGCGGTCATCAAACCATCGCGCGGACCTGGTCCAAGTAGGCATGAAATATAGAGCGCCGATCCCATTCCAATTGTTGCTACTCCAAGTAGCGCGAAAACTAAACCGAGAGTTTTGGAATCAGTTTCAGGTAAGACAGTTATCGCGATCTGAAGTGATACTGGTATGACGATGATATTGCTGATTGTGCCAAGTCCTGGTTTTTCTTTTAATGGAATCCAGAGGAGCAAAACAACAACGCTGATCATTCCCGTCACTAATCCCAGTGGTAATGATGTTTTTATTGATACGCCTTGCGCTAACACTGTCCACGGTGAATTGCCCAACATAGATTGGACAAGAAACGCTTCACCGATTCCAAAAAAAGAAAGTCCAATCACAAGAATTGCCATTCGTTTCCAGGAAAAATCCCAACGGCTGTGCGCTGACCATGACACGTGCGGAATAGTTCGATGGGGGCGAAGAAACTCTAAGAAGCGTTTGAACACCCGCGGACTCTACCCTTAAACGTTCAATCCTCAGATAACCTTTCGCTATGACGCTCAGTTATTGGCAATCAATTGTGACGGGATTTCTGCAAGGAGTAACTGAGTTATTTCCCATTTCAAGTTTGGGTCACGCAGTTCTAGTACCGGCTTGGATTGGGGGATCGTGGGGAGCCTTCATTTCCAGCCCAGATTCTTATTACCTCACAATCACCATCGCACTCCATGCAGCGAGCGCGCTCGCCCTCTTCATCGTCTTTCGACAACGTTGGTTTGATATGGCTCGCTCAACATTGACTTCAATGAAAACGCGAAATTTTTCTCACCATCACACACAACTTTTTCTCCTCATCATCATGGCAACAATTCCAGTCGCGTTACTTGGAAAAATATTCGAAGAACCAGTGCAAGCCGCATTCGGAAAGCCATTACCGAGCGCTTTCTTTCTCACGATCAATGGTGCCATTCTCATTATGGCTGAACGATTAAGTAGAAAAACTTCTATGGCCAGTTCGGACGTTGATATCGATCAAGCAATTACTCAACATATTTCAAAACCGAACGCGGTCATTATCGGCTTTGGCCAATCACTGGCACTTCTCGCCGGGATCAGCAGATTCGGAATCACGATGAGCGCGGGTTTACTTCGAAAAGTGAACCATGCAGCCGCGGCTGAATTTGCCTTCTTACTTGCGTTGCCCGTTATCGCAGGGGCATCACTTTTAAAATTGCCGGAGCTATTTACCGCTGAAACCGCACACCTAGCAGGACCAGTGATCGCCGGATCCATTACCTCATTCTTTGCTACATATATCTCGGTCAAATTCTTGGTGCGGTGGTTTAAGAGTAAAACTCTCTATCCCTTTGCGATTTATTGTCTCGTTGTCGGACTGATCTCGGTGGTGAAATTCTTCTAATGTTTATTGGAATCGGAACGGTTATCAATATCGGAGCAATACTTGTGGGCAGCGCATTAGGGGTATTGCTTGGAAATCGTTTCTCAGAGGAGCGGAGATCATTAATCACCGATGTATTAGGACTTATAACACTTGTTTCTGGCGCATCGTCAATTGTCGCGCTTTGGTCGGGCAATGTATCCCAAGCATTTCCGCGCGGTTGGCCATTTTTAATCGTTCTTTTCTCACTTCTAATTGGCGCATTGATTGGCAATGCCGCAAAAATTGAAAAGAAGTTAGAGAACTCAGGTTCTTGGCTACAAAAAAGGTTTAGCAACGCATCCAATACAACATTTGTTCAAGGCTTTATGGCAGCTTCGCTCGTTTTTGCGATTGGTCCGCTTGCCATTCTTGGCAGTATTTCAGATGGTATGTCCCGCGGTATTGATCAATTACTTTTAAAGAGCACCCTTGATCTTTTTGCATCGATTGCATTCGCTGCAACTTTCGGTTGGGGAGTTGCAGCATCGGCGATTGCGGTAGGAATCTATCAAGGGCTTTGGACTGTGATTGGTCTATTTCTTGGATCAATTCTCAACACGTATCAAGTTGATCTCATGACGGCGGTCGGAGGAATTCTCCTGTTAGGTATTGGTTCACGACTCTTACAACTCAAACAGATTCGAGTGGGAGATTTACTTCCTGCGCTCTTTGTCGTGCCACTACTAGCTACCGCAATCCACCAATTCGCCTAAACGCTTAATTAAACGGAAGCGTCTCCGGTGATTGATGCGCTGCGCCAGATCGCTTTGCTGTCACTTTTCTCATATGGTGTCGACGACAGAGAACTTCATAAGCAACTTCGTTCTGGGTATTGGTATCGCCCACCACCACTTGTTCACCTTCGGTCACCATGACGCCATTGATTGTTCGCGCATTGTGAGTAGCGCGTTCGCCACACCAACAGAGCGCTTCTACTTGGAGCGTATTAACTCGATCTGCTAATTCAATAAGGCGAGCTGATCCTGGAAACAATTTGGTTCGAAAATCTGCCAAAATTCCAAACGCATAGACATCAATGCCTAATCCATCAACAATGCGAGCCAATTGCTCTATCTGTTCAGGCTGGTAGAACTGGGCTTCGTCACAGATGACATAGTCCACTCGGGAGCCGCGGGATAGTGAATCGACAACGAATTTATGAATATCTAATTCGGGGATAACTTCGTGCGCATCAGATTGCAACCCTAATCGAGAGGAGATTGTGCCAATACCCGCCCGATCGTGTGATGTGAAAATGAGACCAGTTCGTCCTCGGCTCTGATGATTATGAGCAGTTTGCAGCGCGAGTGTTGATTTACCGCTATCCATCGTTCCGCAGTAGTAGATCAGTTGTGCCATATTTTTACTTACGCCTTAATCCATTGAGGAAGTGATGAGGGAGTGAATATTAGCGGCCGGGTACTGTTGTGAAATTCGGTCGACCCCGGAAAGCGCAGCGATAGTCAATACAAATCTAAAACCCGAGATCAGACCGCCATGCTCAGTAATTAAATCCGCAGCGGCGAGTGCGGTCCCACCGGTGGCCAGCACATCATCGATGATCACATAACGAGCTCCATGTTCAATCGCATCTTGATGAACTTGGATGGAATCAGAGCCGTATTCAAGCGCATATTCTTTAGTGAAAGTTTTCCTCGGAAGTTTTCCGGGTTTGCGGAGAAGTATTAATGGCTTTTTCATGTGGAGGGCGAGCGCAGAACCAAAGATGAAACCTCGCGCTTCTACCGCTGCAATAACATCGCACTCTGAGATGGATTTGGCCATGAGGGAGATGGTTGAAGCAAAAGCCGCCGGATCTTTAAGGATGGGAGTGATATCTTTAAAAAGAATCCCTGGCTTTGGATAATCGGGAACATCGATAATTAATTTTTCGATATCGATTATTTCCATGGGTGCATCTTTCATAGCGACATCGTACGTGTCCGAACGGGGACTTGAACCCCGAAGGCCTTGCGGCCACTAGCACCTCAAGCTAGCGCGTCTGCCAATTCCGCCACCCGGACGAGTGAGGTGGCCACGATAGCAAGCCATGTGGTGGATGAAAAATTATGGTTTTCATTGCTTGAAAAAGAGGAGAGAATGACGCTATGAATTTCACTGCCGAACAAATAGCCGAACTAGAAGCTGATGCCATTCGAATCTGCCAAGAACTTATTCGCATTCCAAGCGTTAATTACGGCGAAGGCAGAGGCGATGAGAAAGATGTCGCTGCTTATGTAGTGAAAGAACTCGCTGACGTTGGTATCGCAAGTGAAATTATTGAAACTGCGGAGAACCGACATAACGTTATTGCAAAACTTCCAGGCCAAGATCCATCGCGTCCAGGTTTAGTAGTTCACGGTCATATCGATGTGGTGCCAGTTAATGCCGCCGATTGGTCAGTTGATCCATTTAGTGGCGTGATTAAAGATGGCTGTATTTGGGGTCGCGGCGCTGTCGATATGAAGAATATGGACGCAATGATCCTTGCCTGTGTTCGGATGTGGCAGAAGATTGGTTACAAACCACCCCGCAACATTGTTCTTGCTTTCTTTGCCGATGAAGAAGCAGGCAGTGTTTTTGGTTCGCGTTGGATAGCGAAGAATCGACCGGAAGTTTTTGCTGGATGTTCGGAAGCAATCTCAGAGTGTGGGGGATATTCCATCAATCTCACTACGGGACATCGTCTCTATCTGATTGAGACTGCTGAAAAGGGCATTAACTGGATGAAGTTGACGGCAAAGGGAACTGCAAGTCACGGCTCACTCGTTAATCCAGATAACGCGGTAACAAAGTTAACTAATGCAGTATCCAAATTGGGAACTTATAAGTGGCCAGAACGACCGACGAAAACCATGAAAGTTCTGATGAAGCGGATCGCAGAGATCACCGGAAGCCCTTACGATGAAAATAATTTGAAAGGTCTGCTCCACTTCCTTGGTTCGGCTGGAAAAATGGCTGGCGCTACGTTGCAGAACATCACCAATCCAACGATGTTAGAAGCTGGCTATAAAGCCAACGTTATTCCCCAAACTGCAACTGCCGTTGTCGATGGTCGTTTTTTGCCAGGCATGGAAGAAGAGATGCAGCAAACTATCCGCGAAATCATTGGTCCAGATATTCAAATCGAACTACTCGCACGCGATATCGCGTTGGAGTTTGATTTTGAAGGCCCACTCGTAGATGCCATGGTTGCTGCGATTAAGAAGGAAGATCCAGATGGAATTCCGGTTCCATATTTGATGAGCGGCGGTACCGATAATAAAGCGCTTGCCGACCTAGGAATCACCGGTTATGGCTTTAGTCCGTTACGAATTCCACCAGAGATGGATTTCTTCGCGCTCTTCCATGGCGTTGATGAAAGAGTGACAATCGATGGTTTGAAATTCGGTGTACGAACTCTTAATGATTTCTTAGTTCACTGCTAATTAGTTTTAATAATTAATTTGCATTAACAATTAAAGAGACACTTCATCTAACGCAGTTCGAACTTGGCTCGGGAGAGAAATCTCCTCTGAAGTTAATATGCCGCGCATTTGAGCCCCGGTACGAGCTCCTACGATTGCGCTACTGACACCTGGCGCATCTCGAACCCAACTCAACGAAACTTCAAGTGGTGAATAGCCAAGGCCATCGGCCGCAACCGAAACTGCTTCGACGATTCGTTTTGCGCGCGGCGTGAAGTACGGCTCGACATGGCTTGCAAAATGCGGTGTAGCGGCGCGCGAATCTGCTGGAATTCCTTGTCGATACTTTCCCGTCAGAACGCCGCGACCCAATGGTGACCAGGCAAGGAAACCAACATTGAGCTGACGGGCGGCTTCCAAAACTTCACTTTCGACGCGACGATTCAAAAGCGAGTACTCGTTCTGGGTAGATGAGATCGGTACTTTGCCGAAGAGTGGATTTTGCAATGTACATGCGCGCGCAGT
>CAXBQM010000076.1:0-5389 GCA_963978235.1 uncultured bacterium
AGATCCGAGTGGTGCAGCAGAAGATGCGGAAATCTCGTTTGATATCGCCCAGAGATTAGAGGGTCGCTTAATTGCTCTTGGCGTAACTGTCGTATTAACTCGAGGTAAAAATATAAATCCAAGTGAAGCGGAACGGATTGAAATTGCAAATAATTGCGGTGCTGATTTAGTAATTGCATTTCATACCGATAAATACCCAAATGAAAAAGGAAATGGTGTGACCACTTATTACTACGGAAGTGATGCCCATGGAATTCACTCAGTAGTTGGTGAAAAGTTTGCAAATTTAGTTCAACGAGAAATCACTGCAAGAACTGATCTATTAAATAACCGGACCCACTCCAAGACTTGGAATTTCCTCCGTCTTACAAAATCCCCAACGGTTCGAGTTGACCTTGGGTACTTAACCAACCCAGGGGATGCTAAAAAGTTAAATGATTCAAATTTCCGTGAAACCATTGTTGAATCGGTGTTGATTGCAATTCAACGACTCTATTTATCGGCAGAGGAAGATGCCAAGACTGGCACCTTACGTTTATCTGACCTCCGTAAGGCCGGAATCCGAAAAGATTAATTAATTTCGCCCACCATAAAGGCTGTGGGAGAATTCCATGATGAGTAACGAGATTAATCGAGTTATTACGGGGGCGCCCCAGAATCTAACTGAGCGCTATGCCCATCGCGCCTCGATGATGAAACCAAGCGAAATTCGTTCGCTCTTCGCCGTCGCATCTCGTCCCGACATAGTCTCTCTCGCCGGCGGAATGCCAAACCTCTCTGCATTTCCAATGGAGATGATGGCTGGAGTTACTGAGAAATTAATTAGGGAGAATGGCCAGGAAGCATTGCAATATGGAAATGGCCAGGGTCATCCAAAACTCCGGGAACAGATCTGCGATGTAATGGCTCTTGAAGGAATTAAAGCCCATCCAGATGATGTAATTATTACAACCGGATCCCAACAAGCCCTGGATTTAATTTCAAGAATTTTTCTAGATCCAGGTGATGTAGTTCTTGTCGAAGCTCCTTCATATGTAGGTGCACTTGGAACATTCCACCAATATGAAGGAAAAGTTGTACATGTTGCGATGGATAATGATGGCCTGATTCCGGAAGCACTCCGTGAAGCAATTAAGGTAACGCGGGCTGCCGGACATAAAATTAAATTCCTTTATCTAATTCCTAATTATCAGAACCCAGCAGGTGTATTACTTTCACCAGATCGCCGTACTGAAATCTTGGAAATCTGTCGCGAAGCGCAGATATTTGTAATTGAAGATAATACGTATGGGCTTCTAGGATTTGATAAGCCATCGCCCAATGCGATGCGCGCAGAAGATTCAGAGAATGTCATCTACTTGGGGTCCTTTTCAAAGACGATTGCACCGGGGCTTCGAGTGGGTTGGGCTTTGGTTCCACAAGCGCTCCGCGAAAAGCTGGTTATCGCAAGCGAATCCTCCATTCTCTGCCCATCAAATTTCACACAGATGGCGATTTCAAGTTATCTCGCCGACCAACCGTGGCGCGATCAAATCAGCGCATTTTGCAAACTTTATAAAGTGCGACGCGATGCGATGTTGGAATCGTTAGCAGAACATTTTCCGGCTGGCGCAACCTGGACAAAACCTGGTGGTGGTTTTTATGTCTGGATTAATTTGCCGCCAGAGATTGATACAAAAGCAATGATGCCAAAAGCAATTGTTGCCAAAGTTGCATATGTACCGGGTACCGCGTTCTATGCAGATGGTTTGGGTTCGTGGTCGATGCGTCTTTCGTATTGCCACCCAACTCCAGAACGAATTAGAGAAGGCGTCAAAGCGCTTGCTGGCGTTGTGAAACAAGAGATGGAGCGCCGCGGTAGCGGACTTGCGCTGGATTAACTCTCAATCTTCTTAATAATGCGGTGAAGATCTTCAAGAGAACCAAAATCAATAAGAATTCGGCCGCTCTTCTTTGTCATCTCTATTTTGACGCGAGTATCTAACGCATCACCGATTCGATCTCCAAGTTCTTGAATCTCTGGTGAAGCGCCTTTTCGAGATGTTGGCTTCTTGCCCGAAGAGCGTGGCGTCATCGAAATGATTTCTTCTACTGCACGGACACTTAGCCCTTCATTGATAATGCGTTGAGCAATCCGTTCAATTTCTAGTGGCTCAGTTATTGCAAGTAGTGCGCGTGCATGACCAGCGCTCAACGTTCCAGCTGCAACCCGACGTTGTACTGATGGTGGCAAATTTAGTAAACGAAGCGTGTTGCTTATAAGTGGTCGGCTTCGTCCAAGTTTTGCTGCGAGTTGGTCATGGGTATAACCAAAATCGTTAAGGAGTTGGTTATAAGCCGCGGCTTCTTCAAGTGCGTTGAGTTCACTTCGATGAATATTTTCTAGTAACGCTTCACGGAGTAACTCATTATCGGGAGTTTGTCGGATGATGACGGGAATTGTTGTTAAACCAGCGAGTTTGGCTGCTCTGGTGCGACGCTCGCCCATGATTAATTCGTAACGATCACCTTTTTTACGAACTACTGGTGGTTGTAATACACCAACTTCTTTGATGGATGCGGTGAGTTCAGCAAGTTGATCTTCATTGAAAACAGTTCGTGGTTGTTTCGGATTGGGATCAATGAGTGAAAGTAAAACTTCATCGCGATCTGCCACAACAGTTTCGGTACCAACGGCTTTAATAGAAGTTGGAATTAACGAATCAAGATTTCTTCCTAGACCACCTTTGCGAACTGACATTAACTAATCTCTTTTGCAGTATGCATTACGGCTGCGCCACGGTTTGCAATTTCGCGGGCGACCGCCATATATGTTTGTGCGCCATTTGATAATGGATCATAAGTCATCACTGTTTGACCATAAGAAGGTGCTTCCGAAATTCTTACCGCGCGCGGGATTGGAATATCAATTAATTCATTTGGATAATGTTGACGAACATTTGCTGCAACATCATTTGCTAATCGGGTTCGACCATCAAACATTGTAAGAAGAATTGTTGTCAGACGTATATGTGGATTGAGATGCTCTTGCACTAATGAAACTGTATGTAATAAGAGCGCAAGACCTTCAAGTGAATAATATTCACATTGAATTGGAATCATTAACTCTTCTGCAGAAACAAGTGCATTGATTGTTAATAAGCCAAGTGATGGTGGGCAATCAATAATGACGTAATCAATTCGCTCGCCATTGTTTGCGCGTTCTTGTAAAAAATTATTTAACGCTTTCTTTAAACGAACTTCGCGGCCAACCATTGACACTAATTCAACTTCTGCGTTCGCAAGTGATTGTGTTGCAGGTGCACATTCCAAATGTGGGAATCCATTTACTTTAATAACAACATCGCTCATTGGTAGATCGCGAGTAATTACTTCATACATTCCTGCGACCGCATCGCGATCGATTGAAAATGCAGTGCTGGCGTTGCCTTGTGGGTCGAGATCAATAACGAGGGTTCGAAGGCCCCCCATAGCCAAAGCAGCGGCGACATTGACGGCAGAGGTGGTCTTTCCTACCCCGCCTTTCTGGTTGGCGACGGTGAAGATCCGGGTCTTGATCGGTTGAGGCATCGGCTCTTTAAGCCGGCGAGTGCCGATAACTCGGCTGCTCTTCTCGTTGGATGTTTCACGTGGAACGCTCACGTGCGCGAAGTTATCTAACTTTGACCACTTCTATGATCCGGCTGAGGGGCATGTCGTCGATTTTTACCTCATGGAGCTTGCATTCTGCGCCTTTTGGAAGGGTTGTTTGGTCAATTTCAGCCTGAGCCGACTCCCCTTTCATTGCAAGGAGCGATCCACCTGGCTTAATGAGATGCCATGTTGCGGCGATAAGACGATCAAGGGGCGCAACTGCGCGAGCAGTTACGTAATCAAAGGTAGTTTTTACCGCTTCGGCCTTACCTCGAATGACTTTGGTAGGAAGGCTAAGTTCGCTGATGGTCTCGTTGAGGAAATCCACCCGTCGTTGGAGCGGTTCAATCAAAGTTACGGCTAAATCCGGGCGAGATAGGGCTATGACAAGTCCGGGTAGCCCTGCACCTGAACCCACATCTGCAACCGATGCCCCCTCTTTAAAGAGGGTGGTTAGCGGGATGCAGTTTTCAATATGGCGCTCCCAAATGCGAGGGGCTTCGGCGGGACCGATTAGCCCTCGTTCAATCCCTTTGGTTCGAAGGGTTTCGGCATAACGCTCGAAAGTTTCACGTGAAACGGTCAAGCGGGAAGGACCACCACGCAACGATCTGGATCTTCACCTTCGGATTCGCTTGTAAGGCCGGTGTTTTGAATGGTGTCGTGAATGATCTTCCGTTCAAAGGCGTTCATTGGTTCGAGTTTGACCGCTACCCCAGTCGACTTAACCTCTTCGGCGATTTTGAGAGCAAGTTCAGCCAGGCTGGTTTTCTTATTGGCACGGAAGCCATCGATATCAAGCATCAATCGGCTCCGCTCGCCGGTTGCCGTTTGTACTGCAAGTCGGGAGAGCTCTTGAAGGGAATCAAGGACTTCGCCATCACGGCCCACGAGATCCTTCAAATCGCCACCTTCAATAGAGAGGGTGGCTCGATCGTTTTCGACCCCGATTTCAATATCGCCGTCGAGATCTGCGATATCAAGTAGGCCTTCTAAGTAATCAGCGGCTACATCGCCCTCTTCTTCAAGGCGTTTTGCCATTGGCTTCTCTTCGCTCATATCCATTTGCTCCCTTTTGATATATTTAAAGCGTTATTGCCCTATTTATACCCTTTTTAACGCTGCTTTTTTACTTCTTTCGTTTCTTCTTCTTTGGTTGCTTGCGCTGACCTTTTTGCTCTTCGGTAGCTACTGATCCCCCGCCGTTCTCTGATGATTTATCTGACGAGTTATCACTTACTTCACCTTTAGCAATCTTCTTTTTTTGTAACTCTTCCCATGCTGGTGAACCAGGTGTTGGGTTTCTCTTGATGACATAGAACTGTTGTCCCCACGTCCAAAGATTTGTTGTCGACCAATAAATTAAAACTCCGACCGGAAAGTTAACGCCAGAGACTGCAAAAATTACTGGGAAGAGATACAACATAATTTTTTGTTGTTGCAACATCATGTTGTTTGTTGTGTCCATCTTCGGCATACCTTTTGTCATTAATTGACGCTGGGTAGTAAAAGTTGTGGCCGACATAAACGCAATCAATAAAATCGTAACGATTTTTACTGTGGTATTTGTTGAACCTAAAAACGTTTGTGAGATTGGTGCGCCAAAGAATTTTGCGCCGGCTGCTGAGACAACATCTGCTTCTGAAAGAACGCCGTGTGCGACTGGTGGATTTTTTCCAATGCCGTTGAGTACAGTAAATAACGCAAAGAAAATCGGGGCTTGCGCAAGTATTGGAAAGCATGAAGCGAGCGGATT
>CAXBQM010000077.1:0-5224 GCA_963978235.1 uncultured bacterium
CTTCAAATTGGCGGGCAGAGAGTTCGTTAGAAGAAGATTTGATGAAGCAAGGTGTTGTGGGAATTAGTGGGATTGATACGCGTGCATTAACGCGTCATCTGCGCGATCGCGGTGCGATGCGAGTCGGTATCTTCTCTGGTTTATCACTTACGCGAGAAGAGATGGTGGTTAAAGTTCGTCAATCACCTTCAATGAGCGGTGCATTTCTTGCTGATGATGTTTCGACTCCCGAACCTTATGTCGTTACACCTCCGCAGGGCGTCAAAGAAGAGTTTGTAGTTGCTGCTTTAGATTTAGGAATAAAAGCTGCAACACCAAGAAATATGGCGCTCCGCGGAATGACAGTTCACGTATTACCGTTACGAACAAGTTATGAAGATATTAAAGCGTTAAACCCGGATGGTCTCTTTCTCTCTAATGGCCCCGGAGATCCAGCAACGATGGATAGCGTTGTGGAGGTTGTACAGCAAGCGCTCAGTGATCGGTTACCGGTATTTGGAATCTGCTTTGGCCAACAGATACTTGGTCGCGCGTTAGGTTTTGAAACGTACAAATTGCGATTCGGTCATCGCGGTATTAATCAACCAGTACTTAACACTCGTACCCAACGAGTGGAGATCACTGCGCATAATCATGGTTTCGCAGTTGAAGCGCCAACAAGTGGTGAGTTCACAACGGTTTATGGAAAAGGCGTTGTGTCACATCTCTGTCTCAATGATGGCGTAGTAGAGGGCTTGCAACTTTTAGAACGACCAGCATTTAGCGTGCAGTATCACCCAGAAGCAGCGGCGGGTCCGCATGATGCCAACTATCTCTTTGATCAATTTGCCGAGATGATGCGGAGCGCTCGTGCCTAGAGATCACTCCATTAATAGCGTGCTGGTTATTGGCAGTGGGCCAATTGTTATTGGTCAGGCATGTGAGTTTGATTATTCGGGAACGCAAGCTTGTCGAGTATTAAAAGCTGAAGGTATTCGAGTTATTTTGGTTAATTCCAATCCAGCTACCATCATGACTGATCCAGAATTTGCTGATGCAACGTATATTGAACCGATTACACCGCACTTTCTTGAGGAGATCATCAAGAAAGAAAAACCAGATGCAATCTTGGCAACTCTCGGTGGCCAAACCGCGCTCAATGCAGCGATGGCGTTGGCAGAAAATGGCATTCTCGATAAATATCGAACGCGGTTAATTGGCGCAGATGTCGAAGCGATTAAGCGCGGCGAGAATCGGGAGTTATTCCGTGCCATTGTCGAAAAAGTTGGCGGTGAATCTGCTCGTTCGGTTGTCTGTCACACGATGGCAGAGTGTTTTGCTGCGGTAGAAACTCTCAATTATCCGGTGGTGGTTCGCCCATCATTCACGATGGGGGGATTGGGTTCCGGTATCGCATTTAATCCGGAAGATTTAGAACTCATCGCCGGCGCTGGTTTACGTCATAGCCCCACGACTGAAGTGTTATTAGAAGAATCGATTTTAGGTTGGAAAGAGTATGAATTAGAAGTAATGCGAGATCACAACGATAACGTGGTGATTGTGTGCAGCATCGAAAATATTGATCCGATGGGCGTGCATACCGGTGATTCGATCACGGTCGCGCCAGCGCTGACCCTTACCGATGTGGAGTTTCAGAACCTTCGAAATCTTGCGATTGAAATTATCCGTGAAGTTGGAGTGGCAACAGGTGGTTGCAATATTCAATTTGCAATCAACCCAGATAATGGTCGAATCGTTGTGATCGAGATGAACCCTCGAGTCTCGCGTTCGAGTGCGCTCGCTTCAAAAGCAACTGGTTTTCCCATCGCAAAAATTGCTACCAAACTTGCGGTGGGTTATTCGCTCGATGAAATCACCAACGACATCACCAAGGTAACGCCGGCTTCTTTCGAACCAACTCTCGATTACATCGTCGTCAAAGTGCCACGATTTGCTTTTGAAAAGTTCCCGGAAGCAGATCCACGTCTGACCACAACAATGAAGAGCGTTGGCGAAGCGATGGCGTTGGGACGTTCCTTCCCAGAAGCGTTACAGAAAGCGCTCCGTTCGTTGGAGAAGAAAGGCGCAGGATTCACCTGGCCAGATCGACCAAGCGAGAGTGAAGTTGCGCAACTCCTTACCGATATGAAAATTCCTACTGAAGCCAGATTAGGGCAAGTGCAACGAGCTTTACATTTCGGCGCTGATATTGAAAGTGTCTATGCGGCAACAAAGATCGATCGGTGGTTCTTGCAACAGATTTCAACGATCAATGCCATGGCAACCGAGATTAAATCTGCTGCTGAACTTGAGCGAAAACTGCTCTTTAAAGCGAAACGCATGGGATTTTCTGATCAGCAGATTGCTACCTTGCGCGAAAGCAGCGAGAGTGATGTGCGAAAACTTCGCGAACGGTTTGATCTTCATCCGGTCTATAAGACGGTAGATACCTGTGCTGCAGAATTTGAAGCATTCACGCCGTATCACTACTCAACCTATGAAGAAGAGAGTGAGATTGCACCTCGCACCAAGCCGGCAGTAATTATTCTCGGTAGCGGCCCCAATCGAATCGGGCAAGGCATTGAATTTGATTACTCCTGTGTGCATGCCTCATTTACATTAAGCGCTGCCGGTTACGAAACAATTATGGTCAATTGCAATCCGGAGACTGTCTCCACCGATTATGACACTTCAGATCGACTCTACTTTGAACCGTTGACGCTCGAAGATGTTTTAGAAGTGATCCGCGCGGAAAAGGCCGCCGGTCCAGTGTTAGGTGTGATCGCACAATTAGGTGGACAAACGCCACTTGGTTTAGCGCAAGGGTTGAAAGATGCCGGCGTAACAATTCTCGGAACAAGTCCAGAAGCGATTAATTTGGCAGAAGATCGCGGTGAATTCGGACGAGTGTTGCAGGAGAACAATTTGCGCGCGCCTGAATGGGGAGTTGCAAGTTCTTTCGAACAAGCGCGAGAAGCAGCTGCGCGAATCGGTTATCCAGTACTGGTGCGGCCATCGTTTGTGCTCGGCGGTCGCGGCATGGAGATTGTTTATGATGAGAACGCGCTACGAAGTTATATCGAACGCGCAACGGAAATTTCTCCAGAAAAACCGGCGCTGATTGATCGCTTCCTCGATGATGCCGTTGAAGTAGATGTTGATGCGCTCTTTGATGGCGATGAGTTGTATCTAGCCGGAGTGATGGAACATATCGAAGAAGCCGGAATTCATAGCGGTGATTCGGCATGCGTATTGCCGTCCATCTCGTTAAGTAGCGAGATGTTGGCAGAAATTCGTAGCGCAACCGAGAAGATCGCCCGTGGAGTTGGCGTACGAGGCTTAATTAATATTCAATTCGCAGTCGCTGAGAAGGTGCTTTATGTCCTTGAAGCAAATCCGCGCGCATCGCGAACAGTGCCATATGTTTCTAAATCTACTGGCGTGCAATTAGCCAAGAGCGCTGCGCGCATTGCAGTGGGCGAGAGTATTGCAACGTTGCGAAGTGAGCAGTTGATTCCAACCACAGACGGTGGCAAGCGAACCGGCATCTCAGTGAAAGAAGCGGTATTACCGTGGAATCGATTCCGACGCATCGATGGCCAAGGCGTTGATTCCGTTCTTGGACCAGAGATGCGATCAACCGGTGAAGTAATGGGAATTGCATCCACCTTTGGCGCTTCGTATGCAAAGAGCCAGATTGCTGCATTCGGACCGTTACCAACTGCTGGATCGGTATTTATCTCACTAACCGATCGTGATAAAAAAGCAGCGCTTGAGAGTTGTCGATTGCTCTCACAACTTGGCTTCACTATCTATGCCACATCGGGCACTCATAACTATTTGTTGGAACAGGGCATCACGACCACAATGGTGCGCAAACATTCAGAGAAGAGTTCAGATCAGGCACTTGGTGGGGAACTTTCAGCCGTTGATGTCATTAGCCAAGGACTGGTTCAATTAGTAATTAATACGCCAAAAGGTTCTGGCACTCGCCATGATGGTTGGTTGATTCGAACTGCGGCAGTCCAACGTTCGTTAGCCTGCATCACCACTATCCCTGGATTTAAAGCAGCAGTAGCAGGAATTCAAGCGCTCCGTGAGGATTCATTAACCGTGCGTTCTCTGCAGAGTTGGTTAGCATGAGCGCACCGAGTATGAAATCAATCAATAAAAAAGCGCAACAACGTCACGCAGAAATTATCAGCAATAAAAAAGTTGGCGCCTATCACCATATGGTCTTTGCAGTGGGCGATATGGCGAGCTCAGCATTTCCAGGAAACTTTGTTGCCATTAGCGTCGGTGGACCAAATTCAGCAATGGTCTTGCGGAGAGCATTTGCCATTTATCGCTCCCATGATCGGGGAAATTACGGTGGAACGATTGAATTAGTTGTTGCACCACATGGTCAAGGAAGTAAATGGTTAACCTCACTTCCCGTACATGCCACCGTCGATATGGTCGGACCACTTGGAACTCATTTTGGAATTCCTACTGAACCAGTGAATGCGCTCTTAGTTGGTGGCGGATATGGATCAGCGCCACTTTTTGGACTTGCTGATTTACTGAAGAGCCATGGTTCGCGCGTCGATATGGTGATTGGCGCATCAACTGCCGGAAAAATTTATGCACCACTCGAAGGAAAGCGAACCGTTAATTCCATGGCAGTTACTACTGAAGATGGATCAACCGGATTGCGCGGTCGAGTTACCGATCTGATTCCAAAGTTAATTAGCGAACATCACGTAGACATTATCTATTCCTGCGGACCGATGGCGATGTTGGCAGCGATTCAAGAATTAGCAGATACACATGGCGTTCATCATCAAGCATCAATCGAAGAATCAATGGCCTGCGGAATTGGAGTCTGTATGACCTGTGTGATTCCACTCCGCGATGACCAAGGAATTTTACGAATGGCGCGAAGTTGTATTGATGGACCAGTTGTTGATGGCAGTTCAGTGGTCTGGAGTTCGCGCGGCAGTATTCCGCCCGGAACACTGGGAGAACCTCGTGGCTGATTTTGATTTCGCCACCGCACTTGGTAATGCGCGATTTCCGAATCCGTTTCTTACCGCAAGCGGTTGCGCAAGTTCTGGCAAAGAGTTGTCGCAATTCTTTGATCTCAATGAGATCGGCGCGGTTGTTACCAAATCAATCATGGTGAAACCTCGAAGCGGTCGCCCTACGCCACGCATGGCAGAGACGCCATCGGGGATGCTTAATTCAATTGGTTTACAAGGTCCAG
>CAXBQM010000078.1:0-5222 GCA_963978235.1 uncultured bacterium
CCATACTCAGCCAGGTTCGCTAAATTCGCACCGAAGGTATTCGTTTCAACCGCATCAGAGCCCGCTCGAAAATATTCACGATGAATATCTGCAATCAGATCTGGTCGCGTGATGTTGAGAATTTCATTACAGCCTTCAAGTTGTTGAAAATCTTCCATGCTGGGGTTACGCGCTTGAATCATTGTTCCCATCGCCCCATCGGCAACAACTACTCGTTGCGTGAGCGCGGTACGAAGTGAACTAGCAACCTTTCCATTCGGTGCTGGTGGCACGCGACCGACGCTGGCGTGCGCTGATTTCACTTCGCTCATTCAGGTGAGTTTATCGTAGTGTGGTCTCATGACCGGTATCGAAAATAGATTGAGAGTGAAGGCAACGAAGCGATGACTCAATTCGAAAATATTGGAAGTGAATTCGAGTTACGGACTCCAGTGATGGTACTTGCCTTTGAAGGCTGGAATGATGCTGGCGAATCTGCAACCGGTGCAGTTGCACATTTACTCAATTGCTGGCCGCATTCAAAGATTGCCGATTGTGATCCGGAAGATTTCTACGATTTTCAAGTCAATCGTCCAACCGTAAAAGTTGATACCAATGTTGTTCGAGAAATTCATTGGCCAAACACCACGATTTATGGAGTTTCAACACCACATCTGGAGCACGATTTCATCATTGTTAAAGGTATTGAACCTTCTATGCGCTGGAAAACTTTTGCGAATTCACTTCTCGATCTGGCAGATGATTACGAAGTTGAATTGGTGATAACGATGGGTTCATTACTTGCCGATGTTCCACATTCCAGAACTTTCACCGTAAGTGGAAGCGGCGCGCATCCCGATGTTGCACAACGATTAGGCGTTGAAGTATCTAAATACGAAGGTCCGACCGGAATTATCGGTGTCATTCAAGATACCTGTAACCAACGCGGTATTGATGCGGTCTCACTGTGGGTTGCGATTCCCCATTATGTTTCCCAACCCCCCTGCCCAAAAGGCTCGCTGGCATTGGTGAATGCGCTAGAGGATTTCTTAGATCTGGCGATTCCAGAAGGCGAACTCCCCGCGCAGGCAACAACATGGGAAGAGTCGGTAAATAAATTAGCGCTGGAAGATTCCGAGATAGCCGAATATGTGCGACAACTTGAAAGTTCTAAAGATGAAAGTGAGCTGCCGGAAGCAAGTGGTGATTCAATAGCAAAAGAGTTTGAACGATATTTGCGGCGCCAAGATAAGGGCTAAAACGAAAGTCCGAGCAGTCCATCCAGGAAGCGAGCGAGAATTCCACTACTTTCACTTCGCTCGTCTTCATGAGCGCGTGAATTCTCCTGAAGCCATTGAGTTAAGGAGAGAAACACTTCTTTTGTATTTAAGCCATGAGCGAGTTCGTCGATGATGGTGCGACGAAGCGTCTCAGTTGAAATAACAGTGGGATGTGAGAGCGCTGCGACGAGCGCGTCTTTCATTGCAGCCGCCGAATCAAGCAGGTTATTACTCCACATTCGATTCTCGTGGTAATTCTCGCGCAGCAGCGCGATGCGAATAACCATCGGATCCACGCCGTCGCGTAGCAACTGTGAAACAAAGACGAGATTTCCTTTGCTCTTGCTCATCTTTTCGCCGTCGAGTCCAATCATTCCGGCATGGACATACAGGCTTGCAAATTCTTGATCTCGCAGTGCCCGCGCTTGCACTGAACTCATGTAGTGATGCGGAAAGAGCAGATCAGAACCACCACCTTGCAAGGTAATAAGAGTGTCGTGTGCAAATGGCGAGAGATATTTCAGTGATATGGCGGTGCACTCGATATGCCAGCCTGGACGTCCATCTCCATAAGGCGAAGGCCAGAATGGCTCCCCTGGTTTCTTAGCCGACCAGAGCACTGTGTCGAGTGGATCTTCTTTACCAGTTCGATCTGGATCACCACCTCGTTCTCTAAAAATTTCAAGCGCTTGGTCATAACTCACCGGCAAATTTTCAATCGCGCCAGGAATTCGACGTAACGCAAGATAGATATCGCCCGCTAATTCGTAGGTAAGGTTTTTATCTTTGTAGATTGCGATGGCGTCGAGCACATCGGGAATAGATTCAACCGCCCCGATGTAAGCCGCTGGTGGCAGAACGCGCAACGCAACCATGTCAGATCGGAAAAGTTCAATCTCTTTATCTGCTAACTCCACCCAATCAATGCCATCGCGCTCCGCTCGTTCAAGAAGTGGATCATCAATATCGGTGATGTTCTCAACAAAGCGCACAGTCCGCCCGGATGCTAAGAGATAACGATGAATCAGATCGAAAGTGAGATAGGTAGCAGCATGGCCAAGATGCGTTGCATCATATGGAGTAATGCCACAGACATACATAGAACATTCTTGGCGAGAGAGTGTGACCTGCTTATTGGAGTAACTTGAAGTCAGAACGAGATCTGGAAATGAATCAATGAACGGTGGCAGATCGATATCAGGCCAGGCGCGCATAGTTCGACCTTACACGGGTGGCCACGGGATTGCTGGCCAATCCCCTGATGGCATTGGGAAGCAATTACTTTCAAGGAGGTTGAGCACCCTACTTCGCAGCGCATCTATTTCGGATTCGGTTATCAGTTGTGAAAGGTGAAGATCGAGGTCGTTGCGAAGAAATCCTTCTAGTGTGGTTCGTTCGCGCTCGGTGAGTGGTTGCCCGCGCCACTGCCAGAGAACCGTCCGCAATTTATCTTCTTCATGGAAAGTGACGCCATGATCACAACCAAAGAGAAAACCGTTCTGATCAATAAGTAAGTGACCGATTTTGCGATCGGTATTGTTGATTACTGCATCAAAGAGCGCCAATTCTCGAAGTTGTGGCTCATCAGTTTGTGAAAATTCAATCAGATCTAAATTTTCGTCGATCTCAATCCACTCTTGAACCATACCCATGCCAAATGGCCCATCCCGGAGTGTGGTGTAAGGAACGCGATGAATTTCTAATAACTCTGAAACGCTAAATGCGGCAACTTCTCTGGACGCTAAATTTCCATCGGGAAAATCCCACAATGGACGTTCGCCTGCGATTGGTTTATAGACAACTCTTATTCCAGCAATCTCGCCGATTAATGTGGCATTTGATGCATCAACGATTCGGCTGAGCACCGTCATCTCGTTCTGATCAATAATCTGGCGCCGTTGCTCCTTCGTGCTCACCGTCGATATCCATTAGCGCGTGGACAGAGATGACCATCTCGATTTATTGGTAAACCACAGAAGAGACAAGGTTCTCGGCCCGCATCAATCACACGTTCTGATCGACGGATGAACTCTTTGACTTGGCTGAGGTCAAGCGGGAATCGCACCATTGCTAAATCAAGTGAACCAGTATCGATTTCAAGAGTTTCAATCTCGCCAGAAAGTTCATTGACCTGCAACTCTTGAATTTCAATCTGAACTTTTCGCTCATCTTTCAACCACATCACCGCCATATTTCCAGCTGTGATGTCAGGTGCAATGGGATCTTCCAAGGGTGAATCATCCTTCGGTGCTACTTCTTGGGAGACCACTCCTTCTCGTTTGCGCAACTCTTTGAGAAGTAATTGGAGTCGTTCTACTAATGCGCTCGCTTGAGATTTTTCAAGAGCTAGCGTTGTTAACGACTGCGGGGAACGGATTTGCAGGAAAAATGCGCGCTCGCCCGGCTCTCCTACGGTGCCAAGTACACACCGAATAACATCGTGATGTTCGTACAAATTAGCCATTATCGTCGCCGATTTCCAGAACCGGTCTCACCACCTAAAGTTGATTGCGGAAGCGAGTTGGTGCTGGGAAATTGGCTACCGTTGAAAAGCTCAATCACCACTTTATCTTTCTTGCAGTGATAAATGGATAACGATGCTGGTTTCACGACAAACTTCTGTAAGTGATCAAGTGGCAACTCCAAAAAATAAGTTGCGATGAATTTAGTGATATCACCATGAGTTACCAGAAGAATGGAGTCATTCGGATACTTCCGGCGGAGCGAATCAAGCAAATCTCTCACTCGCTCTGCCATCTCAACAAAGCTTTCGCCATCGGGAAAACGAACTTGTGAGGGGGCGCTTTGAATAGTTCGCCACAATGGTCGAATACTTGATAGTTTAAGTTTCTTTCCACTCCATCTTCCATAGTTCATCTCGATTAGCCGATTATCAGTAACAACTTTCAATTTTCGATTCGCCGCTAGTGGTTCAACAGTTTCTAAACATCGCTCAAGAGGACTTGTGAAGATGCGATCGATTTTTCTTCCAGAAAGAGCGGAGCGAACGGCTTCTGCTTCAGAAACACCAGTTGCTGTGAGATGTACTCCTGGTAATTGCCCAGCAAGGACGCCACGCTCATTTGCAGTCGATTGCGCATGGCGCAACACGATGAAAGTGGTCATGGCGGAAGGTTAGTCACTTTATTGAAATCTTCTTGCTAGGGTCACCGACGTGGAAAAACGGCAACTTGGCTCTAGCGGAATTTTCGTTTCGCGCCTTGGTTTAGGCACGATGACATGGGGTCGAGATACCGATGAACATGAAGCAGCCGACCAACTCCGCCTCTATCTCGATGCGGGTGGAAATTTTCTTGATACTGCAGCAATTTATGGTTACGGCGATAGTGAACGAGTTATTGGTGGGTTTATCAACACACTTGTGAAGCGATCTGATGTCGTGATTGCAACAAAGGGTGGAATTACTTTTAAAGATGGTGATCGTCTGGTTGATAATTCGCGGTCTTCGTTATTAGCCGACCTTGATCGATCACTCACTCATTTAGGCGTTGACCATGTCGATATCTGGCAGATACAAAATTGGGATCCGCATGTTCCGCTAGAAGAGACGCTAATGGCGCTCGATTATGCAGTGACATCTGGTCGTACTTCGTATGTGGGAATCTGCAATTTCAGTGGTTGGCAAACTGCGCGCGCATGTACATTACAAAATCCACTCTTCGGCAAAGTACCGATCTCATCTACCCAGAACGAGTACTCGCTTTTGAATCGTCGCGTTGAAAGTGAAGTTTTGGAAGCCGCCCGTCAGCTCAATGTTGGTTTCCTTGCCTGGTCACCATTGGGTCGCGGTGTCCTGACGGGAAAGTATCGACAAGGAATTCCAGCAGATTCGCGCGCCGCCACACCGCATTTTGCAAGCCATGTCGAGCCGTACTTCACGCCGCGCGCAAAGCGAATCGTCGAAGCAGTTTCGGTTGCGGCCGATGGCCTTGGCTATTCACC
>CAXBQM010000079.1:0-5030 GCA_963978235.1 uncultured bacterium
CTTTCTGAAATGTCATGGCTCACAGTTTCCAACAACTTGGTGCCAATTCCAGGAGCACCTTTCTTGGTTGGCTGACCATCACGAGTGAGCGTTAAGACAAAGCCTTTTGATTCATCTTTGCCTGCGATGAAAACTTCTGTAGCACCAGAGTGCCGCACCGCATTGGTAACGAATTCTTCGATGATCTCTACAACGATTGAAGCGTAAGCGTTCGTGGTGAAGAAATCTGCGCTTAAGGAACTTTCGATTGCGATGATGCCATCCCACGCAGACGTCAATCGTTTGTAACGTTTCTCGGGATTTGTCGTCACTAATTCAAAATCATCTCGCGTTGATCGGTTGACGTAACTCGTGAGTTTTTCCATGGCTTCTCGAGAGAGTACAGGGTCGTTAAATCGAACTGCTTTTTGCAATTGCTTGAGGAGCGCTTGTAACTCTGATTGCACCGAGTTATGCAAGAACGAGGTGATCGCACGTTGGTCGCTAATTCCCATGGCGGCCAAAGTTTGCGGATTACGCGCCTCTTCAATCGCTTGTGGCTCACCGAGTTTAAAGAGGAGTTGTCGTTTATCAGCGAATGATTGTTTTAACCAAGCGCTGAGCAGAGCAATTCCTGGGACAAATGGCAGTAAGAGAATTACAGAAATCATGGGATGTGGACCGTAATCAACTCCGCCATAACGTGAGAGTAAATATTGATTGTAACTATGAGTGAAGAGATAGATGAGAAAAACTCGGTTTGCTAGCAATTTGTGCTCTGGATTTTTTCGAATGATCCATCGATGTATGAGCGCTGGAACTAAGTACAGGGCAGTAGCAACAACGGTTGAGTAGAGCGTCGACGAAAGCGAATAGATACTCTTCCAATTAAAGAAGGAGAGAATGAGAATTAACCCGGCTGTTAATCGGATCGAGTAATTAAATTCACCAATACTCTTAATTAATGTCGTCAGAAAGCGTGACTTGGGTGGCGTAAGGATGCTCTGTGTATAAAGCCGTTTGCTCAGCGGCTTAATCTCTTCCTTGATTACCGCATCAATTTTATTTGCGGCAAGTAACAATTTCCCGGAATCGATATCTTCAGCTTCACCAACAATCAATTTCAGATCGCGCTTCATCAGACTGACGGATTCAAGCGCACCTTTTATATCTTTGGAATCTTGATAGGAGTATTTCTTTGTTTCTTCGATGACTTTATCGACCATGAACGCTCGATATCGAGCATCCAGACTTCGATGTTTCTGTATGCCAACTGACCAAAAGAGCAGGAAGAAAACTGCGTTCGTCGTTGAATTAACTAATCGATAAAAGAGAGTTGTGGGATTCTCAAAACCTGCTAATTCTGCGCCGTAGAAAAAGATCAGACCACGCATGACGCCCGCGGTTACTAAGAGAAGAATGACTGATTGTTTGAAAAGTAACTCATTTGAGATTCTGTCCAAGATCTGTTGGCCAAGGAGCAGGACCGCTAAAACACCCAGGCTTGCTACCAGCGCAATAGTGAGCGCTAAGAGATTAGTCCCTGATGTATCGAACTGGGGATAGAGAACGAGATAAACCGCGCCAATTGATGCGGGCTGATAAAGCGCAAACGCCAACCACGAGAACCGATAAAAGGTAATGAACTTAAACGATAAGTCATCCTTATTCATTTATTTTCCCCGTTAATCGGAAGTACGCCCGCGCCAAACTCACTCGTAAATTTTTCTCAGTGGACTTATGTACATCAAGGATGTTCTGCAAACGTGAGATATTTGCTTCAACGCCTTTTTCGGAAATACCTAATCGCGACGCAATCTCACTCGTCGTCAAACCTTCAGCAAGATGTTTAAGGAGTGTGACTTGTTGGGAGGTGAGCTCAATCTTCTCTGAATTTTTTGAAGAGTCATGAATGAGCGGATATTTCTTGGCTTGCAAAATACGATTAACAAGAATTTGCATATCGCTCATCTCGCCTTTTGATAGAAACCGTGAACCCATAGGCATCTGTTCATAGTTCGGTGCAAATTTTGGCGATGAGAAACTTGAGAGAAAGACCAGACCTATTCCAGGAATTCGTTTACGAAGCGCATTGGCGATATCAATTCCATTCGGACCAACTCCTAAATCTAAGTCGAGCAGCGCAACATCCGGTGTTTGTTTATCGATGATGGTGAGCGCTTCCCGCGCACTCGCGCCGGTTCCGATTACTTCAATACCCAACGATCGAAGCGCAGTCGTGAGCGACGAGCGAATGAGCGCGTCATCTTCAATGATGAGGATCTGGGCAAGCTGGGTTTTGATGATCGCTCCTTGCTCAGATTGGTCGGTTTGAGGGGGCTATTCCACCCGAAATTCCAGAAATTACGTGTAGGAAGTATGGAAAACCCTACTTCGGAATAGGGCGATATGTCCGATTTCAATAGCCTCGCGCCTATGTTTCTTCGCATGCCGATTAGCGCTGCCTCTCAATTGGAGGTGCGCTGTGCTTGATACAAAAACTGAACGACCGGTTGCGCAACTTTCAATTGCACCGAAAGCTATTCAGAAGAAACGTTTAACTGGTTTACCAGAATTAATTTTCTTTCTCACAGACATTCTTGCAATCGTTTTTTCGATAGGAGTTGGCTATTTCATCCGCTTCGCCGAACTTGAAGCGAAGAATGAATTAAATGTTGGCGAGTTTGCTATTCAATATCGCCACTTTCTCTTTGGACTAGGTATCGGTTGGTTATGCACACTTGCTATTTTCAATACCTATAAACAAATTCGTCCACTTGATTACTTTGTAAGGTTGAAGCAAGCGCTGAAAACTACCGCGCTCTTCTTCTTTACCATCGGGTTTGTCTGTTTCACTCTCAAAATTTCACTCTCGCGTTTATTAATCTCCACAATCTTCTTACTCTCAGTTCTTGCCTTCTCAACTCTGCGAGCAGTAGCAAACTTCGTCATCGAACGTTTTGTGAAGAGCACTATTGAAATCCGCTCTAACCTTCTTGTAATCGGCAGCGATTCAGTTGAGAACAGTCGCTACATCGATTGGATTCGTAAGAACAAGCATTATGGTCTCAAGGTTCAAGTTAATATCATCATTAAAGATTTCGATTCGGCGGCGCAAGCGCGAGTAAAGAGTGCGATCCAAGAACACGATGATACAAAAGTACTTTTACTTCCTTCCCTGGGTACCGACGAAACTCTTCGCGAGTTAATCTGGTTCTGCGAAGCATTTAATTGCGATATTTACCTCGCCCCGCAATTAACCAGCAAGAGTGGCTACTGGCTAACCCCTAAACATGAAGTGGGAATGCCGTTTTTCACTACTGCGAAACCAAAACTCTCCACAAAATCGCGATTCATGAAACGAAGCTTCGATATAGCGTTTGCAATCTTTGCGCTCGTTATTACCGCGCCAGTCTTCCTCATCATTTCTGCAATCATCATCGCAACCGATGGCATGCCGGTCTTCTATAAATCCCGACGCGTAGGAATCGATGGCATTCCTTTTAACTTCATCAAATTCCGCACCATGATCAAGAACGCGGACAAGATGGTCGATCAAGTACAGAACATGCACCCCACAACGCACGTTCTCTTTAAAAACCCATCCGATCCACGCATCACTCCAATCGGTCGCTACCTTCGTCGCTATTCACTCGATGAACTTCCACAATTTATTAACGTATTAAAAGGTGACATGTCCGTTGTTGGACCACGTCCACCAATCATCTCGGAAGCACTTCGCTACGACGATCTCTCACAGCGTCGCCTGTACGTCCGTCCAGGACTTACCGGACCGTGGCAAGTATCAGGACGTTCCGATCTTGATTGGGAGATGAGCGTTCGCCTCGATCTCGATTACGCCGCGAATTGGAAATTCACTAACGATCTCTGGCTCATTCTTCGCACCATCCTCGTTGTCTTTACCGGGAAGGGAGCGTACTAATGACTGAGAATATGGATATTAGAGATTTCTTCTTATTAGTTATTCGCAATCTCTTCATTCTCGTCTTCTGTACCGCGCTGGGATTTGGCGCTGCTTTCTATTACAACGATAAAGCAATTCCGATTTACACCGCCGACATTCAACTCTTCGTCTCCACGCCAGCATCGGCAATTGATATTGGTTCACTGGCAACCGGTTCCAGCTTCTCGCAACAACGCGTGAAGTCATACGCCGACATCATTGATGGACCCTCTACTCTCGCACCAGTAATCAAAAAACTTAAACTGAAAACCACACCACAAGATTTAGCGAGATCAGTGAAAGCAAGTGCTCCTTTAGACACCGTTCTTATTTCAGTAAGCGTGACCAACACCAGCCCCAAGATGGCAGCGAAAATTGCTAACGCAATCGGCGCACAATTTGCAATCACCGCAAGCGAATTAGAAATTCCAGATTACTCACTAGATTCGCCAGTCAAAGTGAGCGTTGTGAAGAACGCGGTGCCACCAACCTCACCAACAAGTCCGAAGAAACCAATCAATCTTCTTCTTGGATTGATGCTCGGATTCGGTCTTGGAATGGGAATTGCACTCCTTCGCCTTCGCTTCGATGATTCAGTTCGAAACGAAGATCAACTCGATGGCCTGCCTCTTCTTGCCGCAATTGGATTTGACCCGGAAGCTTCAAGCAAGCCTTTGATCTCACAGATCAGCCGCTTCTCTAGTCGCGCTGAGGCCTATCGCCAACTCCGCACCAATATCGAATACATGCGCGCCGGCACGCCACCACAAGTCACAGCCGTCTCATCACCGCTTCCAGCCGAAGGTAAAACCACAACATCAATCAACCTCGCACTCTCTTTCGCAGAAGCCGGATACAACACTCTTCTTATTGAAGCTGACATGCGCCGTCCAACGATGCATCGATATATTCAACTTGATCGAGACACGCAAGGTCTTTCTGAAATTCTTAGCGGCAAAGCATCAACAATTACAACAAAGAATCTCAACAAAATTGTGCAGAAAACTGAGAATAAGAATCTCTCAATCCTCACGAGTGGCCATGTACCACCAAACCCAGTTGAACTTCTTGACTCGGAAACTTTCCG
>CAXBQM010000080.1:0-4722 GCA_963978235.1 uncultured bacterium
CACAGGTTCAGATCCGCGCAAAGTTCCCGCCGTTCTTCTGACGATTGCCTTTGTTGAAGAGACTTTCGGTGCCTGGCATATCCAAGGTGGGATAGGTCAGTTAAGTGCGGCGCTCGAAGCGCGCTGTCGAGAATTGGGCGTTGCGATACATCTTCATTCGCCAGTGGCAGAAATTCTTCATAATGGAAAAAACGTCACTGGTGTCAGACTCAATTCTGGTGAAGTGCTCTCCACATCGTGCGTCGTTGCCAATGCAGATGCAGCGCACGTGTATCACTCACTTATTCCTGATAAGCCGAGAATTACCCGTAAACCTCGACGCGCTCTCAACAAAGCTACGCCATCACTCTCCGGTTTCTCATTACTGCTCGGACTTCGAGCAGATCCCACTGCAAAACAGCTTTCGCACCACACCGTGTTTTTTCCTGATGACTATGACGATGAATTTGATGCAATCTTTCAACGAAAAGAACCGGTTCCTGATCCTGCTATCTATATCTGTGCACCTCATGATTCGACGATGGTGACCGTAGCAGGTAGCGAAAATTGGTTTGTTTTAGTTAATGCGCCCCGTCATGAACCAGAACACGGTTGCGATTGGAATGCGCCTGGACTTAAAGAACGTTACGCCGAACAGATTATCTCCACGCTAGAAAGTTATGGTTTAACTATTCGAGATCGTCTCGATGTTATGGAAATTAGAACGCCTGCCGATTTGGAATCTCGAACGTTAGCGCCAGGTGGATCAATCTATGGCACCTCAAGCAATGGAGCTCGAGCGGCATTCTTGCGGGCAAAAAATAGATCGCCACTTCACGGTTTGTATTGTGTTGGTGGTTCGGCGCATCCTGGTGGTGGCTTACCGCTTGTTGGAATAAGTTCAGAGATTGTTGCGGATGCGATTGGTAAAGCGCACTAACTCAATTATTCGATTTACTTATTGAATTGTTGATAGGCGAAATTTAAAACGGTAATACAACTCAAGACTTGTATTACTGCCATAACAAAACCGATTCCAGGCGCCCATGAAAAATCTAATACATGTGCAACGAGCGCAATGCAGAGCGCACTTGCACGCATCGGACGTTCAGCTACCGTGACAATTCCAATTTGCCTCAGCCCCAAACCACCAGCTCGTGCCCGGATATATTCTTGAATTGCCGCTGCCACCCAAATTACTAGCGCCACGCGGAGCGATACCCCCACAGCGATAAATGCTCCTACCCAAAACGCTTCAGCGATTCGATCAGCGCTGGCATCGAGGGTTGCGCCCCAGCGAGAACTCTTTCCAGAAATGATGGCGAGCGTGCCATCAATTCCGTCACACGCTAATGAAAATACGAGCCACGCGATTGCCAGTACACCTGGTGACTCAAGCCATGTAAGCGCTGCCGCCACCACGCCACATACTGTGACGGTATTCGGTGACATATGAAGTCGCTGGAGAAATCGTGCACTCGAATAGGAAATTGTGAGCCACCATTTCACAATTCCGCGAATCTGAGCGCCGCCATGTAATGCGCTCCAGAGCGAGAAAAATTCTTCCCGGTTCAACGTAATCCAATTCGGGTAACGATCTCACTCGTCGATAGCGCGCTATTCATTGTAAAGAAATGTAAACCTGGCACGCCTCCTTCCAGGAGTTGATTGCAGAGTTTTACGGCAATCTCTATTCCCAGTTCTCTAATCTTTTTCGGATCATCGACGCCATCGAAGATTGCATGAAGCTCTTGTGGAATCGGTGTCCCACCTAATTCCGCCATTCGATGTAACCGCTTCACATTCGTAATCGGGATAATCCCTGGATAAATTGGCAATTGAGAGCCACGCTTGCGAAGTTCTGCAACAAAGGAGAAATATTTTTCAGCGCTAAAGAAAAATTGCGTTGTTGCAAATGTCGCGCCACGCCGTTCTTTCTCTATCAAAACATCGATATCAAAGGAGAAGTTTCCGTCCGATGCTGGGTGGCCATCTGGGAAAGCTGCGACGCCAACTGTAAATCCTTCTGC
The DNA here is from genome assembly GCA_963978235.1 of uncultured bacterium. Classification (GTDB taxonomy): domain Bacteria; phylum Actinomycetota; class Actinomycetes; order Nanopelagicales; family Nanopelagicaceae; genus UBA7398. The sequence continues at coordinate 2,010 of CAXBQM010000080.1, forward strand.
TCGCGCCAATGAGACTAATTCATCAGCATGATTAATCCCGTTCGGAGTCTCGACCCAGGGAGCACGTGGACCAGCTTGAGGATCTCCGCGCAACGCCAGCACATTTGTAATTCCAGCGCGTTTGTATTGGTGTAACACTTCGCGAATTTCATCTCGAGTTGATCCCACGCAGGTCAGATGCGCGATCGTCGGTAGTCCAGTACGTGTTGTAATTTCTGAGGTAATCCGCGTCGTGCGATCTCGACTAGCTCCGCCAGCGCCGTAAGTCACTGAGACAAAGTCTGGTTGAACTTTTTGGAATTCTTTTAAGGCTTGCCACAGTTGCTCTTCCCCGGCTTCATCTTTTGGTGGGAAGAATTCAAGTGAGAAAGTTGGTTCGCCAGCGCTACGTGATGCGAGCGGTACCGACATGCCAGACATAGCAGGTGAGGGTACCGTTACACCGTGCCTAATCAGATGAGTTCAGAGAATTCAACGGTGATAAGCCGAATTAGAGAGGGCGTTGTTCGAGAATTAACAGAATTCCTCAACAACAATGGTCGCTATCTCGAAGGAATTAGCCCTGAATTAGCGCCGGTTACTGAGTCACTTAAAGATTTTCTCTTAGTTGGTGGAAAACGTTTTCGCCCAATTTTTGCTTATATCGGTTATCTCGGCGCAGGCGGCAATGAAAATGACAGTGCGTTGAAGGCTTGTGCCAGCCTCGAATTACTTCAAGCATGCGCATTAATCCATGACGACTTAATGGATGGATCAGATACTCGCCGCAATCAACCATCTATTCATAAAAGATTTGAAGCACTTCACACGCAGAGCGCTTTCCAAGGTAACGCTCAGCAATTTGGATTATCAAGCGCAGTTCTGCTGGGCGATCTCGCTCTGATTTGGTCAGATGCCATGCTCAATCAGGCATCACTTGGTGATGATGTGCATCGAAAAGTTTTCGCGATTCATGATGAAATGCGAATTGAATTAATGGCTGGTCAGTATCTCGATGTCTTTGAACAGACTCAGATGAGTAAAAGTGTGGAACGCGCACTACGAATTGCTCGATATAAATCAGGCAAGTACTCCATTGAACGGCCACTCCATTTTGGTGCGGCGATGGCACACCATGAAGGAGATATTGCTGCGGTTTACTCTGCTTATGGGCTTCCGCTGGGTGAAGCATTTCAACTACGAGATGATCTCTTGGGAGTTTTTGGCGACCCGAGTGAAACTGGAAAACCCGCCGGTGATGACCTTCGAGAAGGTAAACGGACCGTGCTGATTGCACTTGCAAGTGAACGTGGATCGGAGCAAGAAAAAGCAGCGATAGATAGTCTGCTCGGAAAACCACAGATAACTTCAGCTGAAATTTCTCAACTGCAATCAATCATTTCGTCGACCGGCGCCGTCACAGAGGTTGAGAGAATGATTAATTCGCTCACTGATCAGGCTATAGCTGCGCTCAATTCCCCGGAATTAAACAGTCACGGCAAATCGTTGCTTACGGATTTAGCCATCATCGCAACTCAGCGGAGTAAATAAATGAAAAAAGTAAAAGGACCAACCGATCACGTGGTCATTGTTGGCGCGGGCCTTGCCGGTCTCAGCGCTGCGCTGCGATTAGCTGGCGCGGGTAGAAAAGTAACGGTAGTCGAACGCGAAAGTTTTCCTGGCGGTCGAAATGGATTACTCAATAAATCAGGGTACGCATTTGATACTGGACCAACGGTATTGACTATGCCCGATCTCATTGCCGACGCATTTCGTTGTGTGGGTGAAGAGATGCGAGATTGGCTAGATCTGATTCCACTCAATCCGCTTTATCGTGCTTTTTATGCAGATGGCACGCAACTTGATGTTCATGCAGATACCCAACGGATGGAAACTGAGATTGCGAAAACAATCAGTGCAGAAGAAGCGATGGGTTATCGCCGATATGTAGATTTTGTTACCAAACTTTACAAATACGAGATGAATGATTTCATCGATCGAAATATTGACTCACCACTCAACCTCCTTACTCCGAATTTGGCACGACTTATTGCGCTCGGCGGTTTTCGAAAGTTAGCTCCCAAAGTTTCGCAATTCTTGAAAGATCCACGCACTCAGAAGGTCTACTCGTTCCAAGCGATGTATGCCGGAGTAAGTCCACAACAAGCGCTGGCAATTTATGCAGTGATTGCATATATGGATTCAGTCAATGGTGTGTTTTTTCCAAAAGGTGGCATGCATGCTTTGCCACGCGCACTTGCAGCCGCAGCAGAAAAACATGGCGTAACTTTTAAGTACAACTCAAAAGTAGTCTCAGTCGAACATTCTGGTGGTAGAGCTAAGGCAGTTGTTACTGAATCGGGCGAGCGAATTACGTGCGATGCGCTCATTCTCAATCCAGATTTACCCGTTGCCTGGAAAGAACTTTTGGGCAAAGAGCCGTTATCTATTAAGCGACTCAACTACTCGCCATCGTGTGTCACGATGCTGATTGGATCTTCCAAGAAATATGACCATATTGCCCATCACAATATTCATTTCGGACACTCGTGGGATGGCGTATTTGATGAGCTTATTAATAAGAAGCAGCTCATGAGCGATCCCAGCGTTTTGGTAACTGTTCCTACACACGACGATCCCAGTTTGGCGCCGGCTGGAAAGCAGAGTTACTACGTGTTATTTCCGACACCGAATTTAGATGCCAACATTGATTGGACTACCGAAACACCGCGCT
>CAXBQM010000081.1:0-4657 GCA_963978235.1 uncultured bacterium
TTAATTGCTACAGTTGAAAAACTTAAAGTTGCGGTTGCTCCTGATCCGTTTGTATCAGTGTGTTTCATTTGGGTGCCTGATGAAATTTGAGCTACCGGTACAGCTTTTACGCTTGATCCGGGGTTTCCAATAACTCGAAATGTATACGATGCAACATAAAGCGATTGATCTACGTTTGTTAGACCGTTTACTCCAGTAATTAACAATCTGTCGTTATAAGTATTTCTGTTTGCCGTATTGTTCCAATTATTATCTCCTTCGAAAGTTACAGAGACATCAACTAACTTCAACGAACGAGTTGGCCAAGATGAGATAGCAGCTGGTGTCAACCAGATAACGTCATTATCGGGTGTACTTCCTTGTCCTATATTTCCGGTCTCACCTTCTACTGTAATAGTAATATTTTGACCTAATTCTGGAGTCGTATCAGATACTTCAATTGCGGCAGAAGTAGTTCCGAATGATCCACTTCGATTTCCGTTATCTACCACTTTATTTGACGCTGCTTTAATAGTTTCTTTGACCGCACTAAATGTATAAGTGCAGGAATACAAAGTACTTGCGCCATTCAAATCAGGTCGCTTGTTCCACACTTTAACGGTATGAGTTTGTGCAGACGTCGTTGCATTAGTTGCCTTTAGCAAAATATAGGCAGTCGCAGATTCTGAGCCGGAACCGGAGGCTCCCATATTGTCGAGTTCCATATATTTGTCATCTGGGTTTGCTAAAGAAATAACACCACCAGTAAAACTCGTAAGTTCAACCCAATAACCTTTAACGGCAGAAGCTGAAGTGTTTGTCACGATGTAACCGACGTAGCCAGCATCAAGTTTTGGTGTGATGCCGGAGTCAATGTAGAAAGCCGCTCCGTGACTTGGTGAAACTTTTATGCTGTTCTGCGCCGCCGCACTTGATGAGCAGGCAACTGCATTTGCTGGAGAAATATTGGTAATTTGAAAGATGCTAAGGATTGCTACTAATAAAAAGGAATTAAGAAGTGAAATCAGTTTTGATATTCGGGGAGAGCGATGGTCTTTTAACAAGGTATGACGCTCACCCCTTTCCACTGGGGTGCGTTTCACCCTCTCGAAGGTTTTTTAACCCTAGGGTGAAAGTCTAGAGGGTTACTGACCGGTCATTATCGCTTTCATCCAAATTTCATAGAGCTTTTGAGCGGCCGCGGGAGATGCGGTCATAATTCCGCCCTTTTCTGGGAATAGGTTGATAGTTCCTGTTTCGTCCATCACAACTCCGCCGGATTCATGAACGATGATGCAAGCGGCTAAATGATCGATGGGGCTGTAATGGCCGATTACTGCACCAACTCCGCGGTTGAGTGCAACACCAGTAAGTGTGAGAGTTCCAGATCCCATGATCCGCATCGTGCAGAAATTTTCTGCAAGCAATTCAAGAAGTTTTAACATTCCCGGCCATGGTTGATATGCAGCTAATTCGGTGGAAACAATTCGACTTGCGAGTGGATTATCTACTTCTAATTTTTCAAGTTTGAGTTTGGTGCCATTGTGATAAGCGCCTTTGTTGCGTTGTGCTTCAAAGAGATCTTCGCGCCATGGATCGATAACGATTCCTAAAAGTGGTGTGCGGTTGTATGCGAGTGCGAGGGACATTGATGACCAAGGCATTCGATTGGCAAAGTTTGTTGTGCCATCGACGGGATCGAGATACCAGGCAGCGACACCTTCTTTATATGTTCCGCCGAATTCTTCGCCGAGGAAATGATGGCCAGGAAAGTTAGTGGAGATAACTTCTCGTATGTGCGCTTCAACGAGCAGGTCTACTTCAGTGACGATATCGGCCGCATTTTTCTTGGTTTGAATTTGAACTGGGTTCCACCATCGTGAAAAACCAATCGCCCATTTTCCAAGGTCTCGGGCAACGATCATTGCTTGATCAACTTCCACATCATCTATTGATGAGTAAGTTTTGGCGACTGGCGGCGTTTCATTGAGTACTTTTTGAAGGAGCGCTAATTCATTGGTGGTGATGGAATCGATGCCGATGGCCTTGGCCCAGCGCATCGTGGCTTCATCATCAACAGTCCACACTGAAACTTTGCAACCCATGTCATGAATTGCATCAACTTTTGCTTTGGTGAGAAACGAGTATTGCGAATTGATGAAGTCAGGTTTGAGTTCTTCAATGTCGTTTTTTGTGATGGAGATGGTGTCATTCCACGGCATCCAAATATGGGCTTTTGGATCTAGTGAACGGATTATTTTCATACCGTCTAAATCGCCGCACCAATAAATGGTTGCTGATGAATTTTTTGCAACGTCCCATGCTTGTCGTGCGGGATATTGCTCTTCCATATCAATCATCAATATGCACTCTGAGTTTTCAAAGAGTGGAAGAACTTCTTTTAATAGTGGAATACGGAGATCGTCGTGTCCGAGTTTTTGAATTTCTGGCCACGTAACTTCGGTAATTGGTTTATCTAGCCCCCACATCCGTTCGAGCGTTGGGTCATGGAGAACTACTACTTCCCCGTCCTTGGAGATGCGAACATCGATTTCAACAATTGCTGCGCCAGATGTGATTGCTGATTCGATGGCGACAATCGTGTTTTCGCGGAATCGACTTGAGTCGCCGCGATGCGCACATGCAACTGTCATTATTCGACTGAGGCGAGTTTGCCGTTGCGATAGATCAGAGCTTTATGAATTTTTGCGTAACCTTTTGCACCGACGGCTGGAATATCGGATGAGATGAATGCACGGATTTCTACATCGCTACGTTTTAAGTACACCTCATGAAAGTGTCCGCGTGGTACGACCAGCGAAACTGTTGCTTCGACTGCACCAGCCGAACTCTTTGAATCGAAGGAAACATCTTCTGGGCGCACGCCAACAACATCGCTTCCTGTTGAAATCTGGCCTTTCGAATAACTTCCTTCATAGCGATTAAGTGAACCGATGAAGTTTGCTACATATTCGGTAGCAGGCTTGTCATAAATATCTTGTGGGGTATCAAACTGTTCGATCTTGCCTTCCTTCATGACTGCGATACGGTCAGAAATAGAGAGCGCTTCATCTTGATCATGAGTAACAATCACAGTGGTGATTCCTAATCGGCGTTGTAGATCGCGAATATCTTCACGAACTTTGACGCGGAGTTTGGCATCAAGATTTGAAAGTGGTTCATCGAGAAGAAGAATGTCTGGCTCTTGAACGAGTGCTCGAGCAAGCGCTACACGTTGTTGTTCACCGCCGGAAATTTGAGCCGGACGAGAATCCTTATGGTGCATCAAATTAACTACTCCAAGCACGTCGTGAACTCGCTTTTCAATCTCTGCTTTGCTCATCTTTCGAACTTTGAGTGGATAAGCAACGTTTTTAAAGACCGTCATATGTGGCCAGAGCGCGTAGTTCTGGAAAACCATCGCGGATGGTCGCTTTTCTGGACCGATATCAGTGACATCTTTTCCAGCAAGCGTGACTTTTCCTTGGTCTGGAATTAAGAAGCCTGCAATCATTCGAAGGGTTGTTGTCTTGCCACAGCCAGATGGTCCAAGGAGTGAAACCATCTCGCCTTTTTTCACTTGGAGATCAAGGTTATCGATAATCACTCGACCACCAAGAACTTTGCTAAGTCCTTTAAGCTCGAGGCCAATTTCTTGAGTAGGTGTCATGAGTTTCCTTTTCTACCTTTACTTGATCTGGAATCCTTCGGCGAGTTGACCGCCGATGATGTGTTTGCGAGCGAGGCCAATTAACAAGACTGATGGAATTGTTAAGAGGATTGAGAAGACTGCTGTAACTTGAATTGGATATGTCTCCACAATTGCATACATCGCAGTAGGCATCGTGTAGATGTTTGGTGCACCAACGAGGAATGTTCCTTGCGCTTCATCGAAGGCATAGATAAATGACATCACCATTGCAACCAGAATTCCGGGCATTGCCATTCGAAGTGTGATGGTTCGAAAAACTCGGAATTTACTTGCACCGGCATCACGCGCCGCTTCTTCCAGATTTTTCGGTACTGCAGCAAAGGCGGCCGCAGGAATCCACGTCATATAGATAATGGTGCCAAGAACTTGCACAATGATGACGCCCACCATTGTTCCCATGAGATTAAGGAAATAGTACAAAGTTGCGATTGTTGCAAAGAGACCAATTTTTGGAAATGCGTTAGCCGAAAACATCGTGATGAGAAAAGTGCGTCGACCCCAATAGTTATAGCGTGCCGATGCGTAGGCAGCGGGAAGACAGATCACCATTGAAACAAGGACAACAATGGGGCTGATGATGAAGGAGTACTTCATCGCTTCCTTGAGCGCCTCTACTTCAAATACTTTTTTAAACCAATCAAATGTCCAACCAGCCGGCTTATAACTTGGGAATTGCCATTCGGTTGCAAAAGCGTGAACGGCTAACCAGAGAAGTGGCCCTACAACCAGAAGTAACATCAGTATGGAAAAGATGCTCAGGATGACTTTTACGCCCCACGATTTCGTGTGGAGGTTTAGTGGTTGAACTTCGTTAGCCATCAGACGCGACCACTCTCTTTTGCGCTGCGGAAGTTTGCCCAGATATAAAGCACAGCGATTCCGGATGCGGCTGCAAATACAATGAATGCCATAACAATTGATTGTTGTGGTCGATTGTAGGCAGTGAAGAAGTTGGTGATTTCAACA
>CAXBQM010000082.1:0-4655 GCA_963978235.1 uncultured bacterium
GTGCTCTTCCGATCTAATTGATAACACTGATAACGCGCTCCCTATTGAATTTGCCGAAGTAACAATCTCGCGAATCCTTTTCCGTAACGGGCAGAGCGAATATCAAATTAATGGTGAGACTGCGCGGTTATTAGATATCCAAGAACTTCTCAGTGATAGCGGTATTGGTCGAGAGATGCATGTGATCGTGGGACAAGGTCAACTTGATGCAATTCTGACCGCGAACCCCGATGAACGACGAGGCTTTATCGAAGAAGCAGCTGGTGTTCTCAAACATCGCAAGCGCAAAGAGAAAGCGTTACGCAAATTAGATTCGATGCAAGGAAATTTAGCGCGAGTTCAAGATTTAACAGTTGAGTTGCGAAGACAATTACGACCGTTGGGCAAACAAGCCGAAGTTGCTAAGAAGGCTGCCACCATTCAAGCGGATGTGCGAGATGCCCGACTTCGATTACTCGCTGACGATTTGCTTGCACTCCAGGCAACATTAAACGCAGATGTTGCAGATGAAACGTCATTGCGTGCTCGCAAAGCCAATGTCGATATGGAATTGGATCGATTGCGAAATCGGGAAGTGGAACTTGATCGAGTTGCTGCATCGCAAGGTCCAGAGCTCACGGCAGCGCAAGAAAATTATTACAACCTCACTGCGCAACGTGAGAAATTACGTGGCACGCAGAGTTTGGCTTCTGAGCGCGCCAGATTTTTATCGGAAGAGGCAGAAGAGGCGCGAACAAGTGGTCGCGACCCGGTTGCCCTCGATAACGAAGCGAAAGTTTTGCGTGATGAAGAGATTGTTCTCCGCGCTGCTTCGGATCGTTCGCGAACCGAATTAGCAGATGCGGTCACTGCTGTGACGCAATTAGAAAGTGCGCTGAAAACTGAAGAAGATTCAGTAGCAGCAGCGCTGCGCGCTGTCGCAGATCTCCGTGAAGGAACAGCGCGTCAAGAAGGCCATATCAAGAGTCTGCAATCTCGCATTGAAAGTGGAAATGCTGAAATTACTCGCCTTTCTAAAGCCAAATCTGATGCCGAAGCGCGAGCTGCATTAGCGCAACGAGAGTTTGCGCAACTTGAAAGTGAAATTGCTGGATTGGGCGCTGGTGAGCTCCATCTTGATTCAACATTTGAGAAAGCGAAGAGTGAATTAACATCCTCAAAGAGCGCGCTTGATTCATTGATTACCGATCTGATCAAAGCAGAGCGAGATCGAGGCGCTGCCGAAGCTTCACTTGATGCGCTTCGCCAAGCGACGCTTCATAGAGATGGATCTGGCGCACTTCTTACAAATACCCAAGGAATTTCAGTACGAGGCTCATTAGCTTCGCTTATCTCTATCGAGCCAGGTTGGGAGAGAGCAGTTGCCGCTGGTCTTGGCTCACTTGCCGATGCCGTTGTCGTTGCTGATTTGCACGGCGCAGTCTCTGCACTCTCATATTTAAAATCGGAAGATTCAGGAACTGCAGATGTGCTCATTCTCGGTGGAAGTGTTCCGGAAGCAGATGCCACTCCACTGGGTACGACGTCGTTAGCTTCAAAAGTATCGTCTTCAACTTTAGGCGCCGTTCTACCTGCGTTACTCAACAATTGTGTTGCCACCGAAACACTTGCTGATGCCGAAAAATTGATTTCACAATTCCCGCAGTTAACGGTCATTACACGTGATGGCGATATCGTCACTTCACATCGCGCACGTGGTGGCTCTTCAATGAAATCTTCATTGATTGAAATCAATGCCAGAATCGAAGCAGCCGAGGCGGAATCAGTACGCGCAGCACATCACGCCGAACGTTTGAAATTCGATGTGGCACGAACTGAAGAAGAGTTACGCACCAAGCAAGCAGATTTCGATGCTGCGCTTGCGCGACTCAATGAATCAGATGCGCGAATGGCTGGCCTTGCCGAACAGATGGCAGCAGCTGGTCAAAATGTGAAGAGCGCGCTCGCTGAGATTGAACGGGTTAAAGCGTCAATCAATGAAGCATCGATCTCTATGGAGAGCGATCGAAAAGAGTTAGAGATTGCGCAAGCAACATTTGCACAAGTTTCAACTCCCATTGAACCGGATATGGGTGCGTTGGAAACACTTCGATCGCGAGTTTCCACTGCACGTGCCATGGAAGTTCAAGCGAAATTGAAGTTGCGAACGGAAGAAGAGCGAGTTGATGCGCTCGCCCGACGTGCCAGCGATCTAGAAAATGCGGCGCAGACCGAGCGAGATATCGCCGCTCGAAATATTTCACGTCGCCAGGCGCGAGCACAAGGAGCGCTCGTTGCCCAACAGATAGCAGATACTGCTTATGAAGCGCTCATTCAAATTGAAGTATCAATTGGTCGTGCAACAACAGAACGGGAACGCCTTGAAAGTGCGCGCGCAGAACGTGAAGGTGAGACGTTATCCATCCGTTCGCACATTCGAGATCTTGCTCATGAACTCGAACAATTAACCTCGAGCGTTCATCGAGACGAAATTGCACGCGCCGAACAACGACTTCGGATTGAGCAATTAGAGCAGAAAGCCGTCGAAGAGTACGGGCTTGATCTCGCAACGCTAGTGAGTGAGTACGGTCCGGAAAATGATGTTCCTACTTTTTATGAGAACGAAAACGGTGAAGTTCTTCAAGGTGATTTGATTCCTTATCGAAGAGAACAACAGGAGAAACGACTTGCTTCTGCAGAGCGATCATTGGCGCTCTTAGGAAAAATCAATCCACTTGCGCTCGAAGAGTATTCAGCGTTAGAAGAGCGTTTGAAATATCTTGCCGAGCAATTAGAAGATTTGAAGAAATCAAAGAAGGATTTACTCGACATCATCAAAGAAGTTGATGACAAAGTTCAAGAGATATTCCTGCAAGCCTATAAAGACACGGCACGTGAATTTGAAGCGATATTTGCCAGACTTTTCCCAGGCGGTGAAGGTCGATTAATTCTCACCAATCCAGATGATCTCCTCACCACGGGTGTCGATGTGGAAGCGCGACCACCAGGAAAACGCGTCAAACGACTCTCACTTCTCTCAGGTGGTGAGCGATCGCTGACGGCCGTTGCGTTGTTAGTGGCCATATTTAAAGCGCGACCAAGTCCGTTCTATGTCATGGACGAAGTTGAAGCTGCACTCGATGATACGAATTTAGGGCGTTTGCTCACTGTTCTTGAAGAACTGAGAGAAGCATCGCAATTAATTATCATCTCGCATCAAAAACGAACCATGGAGATCGCCGATGCGCTGTATGGCGTCACGATGCGTGGCGATGGCGTCTCTGAAGTTATCTCACAACGAATTCGTGAAGTGGAAGCTGAAACCGTTTAATGGGGTTGTTGGGAAAGTTCTTCGCTAAGTTCTCGCGTAATGAATTCACCGAAGCGGATGAGCGGGATTTAGCAAATGTTCTTATCGAATCTGATCTTGGAAATACGCTCTCTACCAAAATTCTTGATGCGGCAAAAACTCACAAAGGGGAGAGCGCGAGTTCTGCCGTTCGAGCTGTGCTCCGATCTTCGCTTTTAGATCTGCCACGAACAATAAAGAAATCTCCTGATGGTCCAACTGTGATACTTATTGTTGGGGTGAACGGAACTGGTAAAACCACAAGTGTCGCAAAACTTGCTCAATGGTTAATTACGAATGAAACCGATTACTCTCACTATCCGCAGAATAAGAAAGTTCTGCTTGCAGCAGCAGATACGTTTCGAGCTGCTGCCGTTGAACAGTTAGCTACATGGGCAGATCGTTTATCAATTCCAGTTGTTACCGGTGGCACCGGTTCAGATCCGGCCGCAGTTGCCTTTGAAGCCACAGCACGCGCCGTGGAAGAGAAATTTGAATTTCTCATCATTGATACTGCTGGCCGACTTCACACAAAAAGTAATTTGATGGATGAGTTATCTAAAATTCAGAGAGTCGTGACAAAGAATGCTCCAATCGCGGAGACGCTCTTTGTTCTTGATGGAACGACGGGACAGAATGGAATCGTGCAAGCGAAAGTGTTCGCGCAGACAGTTCCGCTTTCAGGGCTTATTGTCACCAAACTCGATGGCAGCGCTCGGGGTGGGGTAGCGCTCGCTACCGAAATTGAGCTTCAATCCCCGATCAAATTCATTGGGACTGGCGAAGGGGCTACCGATTTTTCGGCCTTTGACCCCGATTCTTACGTGGATTCACTCCTGAGCTAGCGCTGGCGGGCACGCAGACCGTTATTCCTCAAGGCTTTTTTTAACTCGAACGTAACAAATCACGCGGAGTGTTGTAACAGTTCTCCGGCATTGTTCACCTCACTCAACGGCGAGGGTGATCTTTGGGTTGTGGAGTTTCTTATGACAGATGTAGTTCTCAATACTGGTGATACCGCATGGGTGCTTGCAAGTACCGCATTGGTGTTGCTGATGACTCCGGGTCTGGCGCTTTTTTATGGCGGCATGGTTCGAGTGAAGAGCGTTCTCAACATGATGATGATGTCGATGATAACGATCGGAATCGTCAGCGTGCTCTGGGTAATTTACGGATTTAAATTAGCATTTGGATTTGAAGCAGAGTCTGCGTGGTACGGATCTATCTCGCTCTCAGGGCTAGGAAGCGCAGTTAATTCACTGACAAATAATGGCGGCGTCTATCCCATTCCACTATTAGTTTTTGCTGCTTTCCAATTAATGTTCGC
>CAXBQM010000083.1:0-4388 GCA_963978235.1 uncultured bacterium
CCCGGCCAGCTTCATCAACTCCGGCAATATTTAGCGCACCAGATTTACGAAGCGATGCTTCGATCATGGCAGATGAGTAAGTGCTTCTCCGGCCGGCAGGAACGCTGCATGTTTAATCGGCCAAATAATGAATACTGCCCGCCCGGTAACGTTTGAAAGCGGCACCATTCCCTTATGCGGATCATCAGTATGGAATCGTGAATCAGCACTTGCGGAACGATGATCACCCATCACCCAAATCGAACCTTTGGGTACCGTGACATCAAAAGTGTTATCGCTTGGTGAATCGCCCTTGTAAATATAGGGCTCTTTAATAGCCGTGCCATTTACTTTTAATAAACCGTTCTTATCACAGCAAATAACGCGATCACCGGCTACGCCAATTACTCGCTTGATGAGATATTGCTTAGCGGGATCAGGAAGTACGCCTACAAATTCCAGGCCAACTTTGACCTTGCCCAATACGCCACTGCCAGTTTGCTCCTGTTCGGGCAACCAACTTGCGGGATCTCGGAAAACTACAACTTCACCACGTTTGATTTCACTAAATAAATTTCCAAGTTTATTGACCGCTACTCGATCATTGACGCGAAGTGTGTTCTCCATCGAGCCAGATGGAATATAGAAGAATTGAACGAGAAAAGTTTTAACCAGGATAGAAACGACCAGCGCAACAACAATTAACGCGGGCATTTCACCAAGGAAAGAAAGCCTTGGCAGTTTGCGCATTAAGTTACTCGGTCTTGGTTGTTTCTTCAGCAGCTTCAGCTACTGGTGCTGCTACCGGTTCGTCGAGAATTGCAGTTGTTGTGGTGCTGTAGATCGCTTCGAGATCTTCACCGCCACGCTTCTCTTTAATCTTTGCAGACTTACCTCGACGATCGCGGAGGAAATAAAGCTTTGCACGACGTACATCGCCCTTACGGACAACTTCAATCTTTTCAATAACTGGACCGTGAACTGGGAAAATTCTTTCGACGCCTACTCCGTAGGAGATCTTTCGGACAGTAAAGGTTTCGCGAACGCCAGAACCCTGGCGAGCGATAACAACGCCTTGGAAAACCTGGATACGGCTCTTATTACCTTCAATAACTCGGACGTGAACCTTGAGTTCGTCACCGGAACGGAATACCGGAATGTCCTTACGAAGTGAAGCAGCATCTACTGCATCGAGCACGTTCATGATTGACCTTCTTTTATCTATCGCTTAGCCACGCTCCATTCGAGCGGGTCAGAAGCGGTATCTTGCCACAGCGAGCCTAGAACTACTAAATCGTCAGCGCAGCCAGCAATTGAGCGTGGAGATGAGGGCCAGCGGCAATCGTCATCGCTTTCGAGGTGGGTTTCCCATGAAGGTCAGAGACGAGTGCGCCCGCCTCTTCGCAGATTAATCCGCCCGCTGCGTAATCCCATTCGTTAAGCCCACTCTCGAAATATGCATCAAGCGCGCCCATTGCTACCGAACATAAATCTGTCGCCGCTGCACCCATTCTTCGGATATCTCGAAACTTTGGAATCAGTGAATTGATGACCGCTGCTTGAGTTTTTCGTTTCTCCTGGTCATATGCAAAACCTGTTCCCACTAACGCTCTATCAATCTCGACTGGATTATTGCAATGGATCTGAATTGTTTTTCCACGCGAACGCCAGAATGCGCCGCTCCCATGTGATGCGTACCAGAGCGATTGAGTTGTCGGTGAATACACCGCACCAGTAATAACTTTTTCAACCCCATTGCGGATCTGCTTCGCTGCAATACTGACATTCCAACCTGGTAAGCCGTAGAAATAATTAACGGTGCCATCGAGGGGATCAATTACCCAAGTCACGCCACTTCGAGATTCTCGATCTGTACCTTCTTCGCCAAGAATGCCATCATCCGGCCGCGCTTTGAGAATTGAATCGACGATTAATTTCTCACTCGCTAAATCCATCTGCGTTGCAAAATCATTAATAGAAGTCTTCTCGTTTAACTCAAAATTTGAAGGTCGATCTGCTAAGAAATCTCCAGCAGCGAGTGCAAGAGATACAGCTAACTCCTGAAGTTGCAACGGTTCACTCACCTACCAATGATAGAACCGCTACCCTCACCTCATGCTCGCTCCCTATCGCTCAATTTTCGCAATTCCTGGAGCGTTGCGATTCTCACTCTCTGGCTTGGTCGGACGCATGCCAATATCAATGGTCTGGCTTGCCATAATTTTTGTTATTGTTGAAAAGACAGATTCCTATGCGCTCGCTGGCGCACTTTCTACCTTGGCAGCGATTACGGCAGCAATCTCTTCGCCGATCTGGTCTCGCTCAGCTGATCGATTTGGGCAACGGAAAGTGCTCTCGATATCAGTGCCATTGAGCGTTACTACTCTCTTCATCTTTATTCAGGCGGTTAATCACAATCTGCCACGCTGGAGTTGGTTTTGCTTTGTCATTCTCATGGAAAGTGTTTTTGTGGGGTTGGGCCAAATGGTTCGACGACGATGGACCCATGTTCTTGGCGATAATCGCAATTTAATCAACGCAGCTTTTTCATTTGAAGCTCTTGCCGATGAAGTCATCTTCACTTTTGGCCCCATTATCGCCACACTGGTAGCAACAACAATCTCACCTACTGCGGCGGTGTATACCTGCATGGGTTTCTTATTGGTAGGTGGCACCATCTTTCTCACATCAACAGATACAGAACCACCGGCAGCAACGCATCGTGAGAAAAGTTCATCGCGAGCAATTCTCTCGATTCCAATTGTTCGCGCAATCGTTATTTCGTATTTCTTTGTTGGCGCATTCTTCTCTTCCGTCAATTTAACAACGATTGGCTATGCCGATGATTACCACCATAAGTCTTTAACTGGAATCCTTGTGGCAGTCTGGTCAATTGGAAGTGGCATTGCAGCGTTTATCAATGGCAGCATTCATTGGCGAATCTCCGACTCTAAACGTTATGTCTTATTCGTTGCGCTTCTCGGTTTACTTGCCATTCCGCTCTACATTGCAGCGCTCGTTACTCCGGGAAATCTAGTCACCATGGGAATTGCGCTCTTTCTCAACGGATTTGCGATTGCACCGCTCCTAGTAGCCGGTTATTCCGTTGTAGAAAAAAGTGTTCCGGATTCACAAGTCACGGAAGCACTTGGTTGGTCACTTTCTTCGCTCATTGTTGGAAATGCGCTACCGGCTTTTACCACTGGAAAAATTATTGATACGTATGGTGCTGCACCTGGCTATCTCATTCCAATAATCTGTATGGCTGCCGCTTTTGCGGTGATGATCAAATATCAGGGAACTTGGCGAAATCCCTGATTTCACCCCTTCCCTGTGGCAACCTAGCCCCGTGATGAGTGAGAACGAGGGTCAAGAACCACGCGACCTCCGTCTAATCGGGCGAACCGAAGATGGAACTCACCTGGAATTGTCTGATCGAGACGGATCAACGTTTCACGTTCGAATAAGTGACACGCTGAGAGCAACGATTAATCAACCCCGACTTATGCCAGTTGCAGATGAACCACAAGAAGTGATGACCATCAAAGAGATTCAACGTCGCCTCCGCGCTGGTGAATCGATGGAGTCGATTGCACAACTTGGAAATATTTCAATTGAGAAAGTTGAACGCTTTGCTGGTCCGGTTCTCCAGGAAAGAACTTTTATCATCTCGCAGGCAGAGAAGACTTCGCTACGAAAAGATTCACACTCCCTGACATTGGGAGATGCAGTTCAACAACGACTTGCGCCACTTGGCGTCGCCATGGATCTTGTCCAATGGAACGCATCGCGAAAAGATGATGGCACCTGGCTCTTAGTGTGTTCCTATCCCAATCGAGATGGTGTGGGAAATGCGACCTGGAGCTTTGACTCATCTAAACGAACTTTGGCTTCAGTAGATGATGGCGCACGATGGATTTCAGGTGAAGAGCAACCAAAACCACCTCGGCAAGAGAATGGCTTTGTCGCAAATACTGGCGGCGGCGATCATCGTGAACCACCACGACTTGTTGCGGTACGTACCACACCTATTGAAAGTGAGCCAGAGAAACCTGCTGCGCCAGTGGCATCACAAGAAACTCTTGATATTGAACCAGATGCGAAACGAGATGGCGTAAAACGTAGAATCTCTATCCCATCGTGGGATGACATTATGTTTGGCAAAAAGAATAAAGACGACGAATAATTTCTTTTTAAATTTGATTCGATAATAACGGAATACGAACTTCTGCTTCAGTAATACCGCCGTGATGTCCAACCATCGCTAATTGCTGTTTCTCTTTATCCGGCTCAATTAAAACTAGTTCCCCATGTGGAATGGCAATCACATCGCCAATTCGATCGAGTGAATCTTCAGTGACCACTGCTCCAAAGAAGTTACGTGCCCCCGCTTCTGACTTGGTGAGTAT
>CAXBQM010000084.1:0-4363 GCA_963978235.1 uncultured bacterium
GATGAAGTTGCTGACAATATGAAGAAGTACGGTGGATTTATTCCAGGTATCCGAGCAGGAAAGCCAACCTCGGAATATCTCCAATATGTTCTCTCGCGCATCACAGCGCCAGGTTCGCTCTATCTAGCATTTGTAGCAGTCATTCCGATTGCTGCTCTTGTACTTTTCGGCGCATCTCAGAAATTCCCATTCGGTGGAACTGCAATCTTGATTATTGTCGGTGTCGGTCTTGATACTGCAAAACAAATTGAGAGCCAATTGCAGCAACGCTCGTATGAGGGGTTCTTGCGCTAATGCGATTTATCCTGGTTGGACCACCAGGTGCAGGCAAGGGAACACAAGCAGTTCATTTAGCAGCGCACTTTGGTATTCCGCATATTTCTACCGGCGATATTTTCCGTTTGAATTTGAAGAATGGAACGCCACTTGGCCTGCAAGCAAAAGGTTTCATGGATAAAGGCGAGTTGGTTCCAGATTCGGTAACCAATGAAATGGTGGCAGATCGCCTGACTCATCCAGATGTTCAAGCCGGATTCTTATTAGATGGCTACCCACGAACAACTGCGCAAGCAGAATTTCTCAAGAACGCGCTGACCGCAATGAACTCACCGTTAGATGCAGTATTAGAGATGACAATTGATAATTCCGAAATTGTAAAGCGGTTATCTGGACGTCGTACTTGTCGCGGGTGCGGAAAGATTTATCCAGCTGCACAACCAAGCTGCGACTCTTGTGGTGGTGAGTTATACCAACGAGATGATGACAAAGAAGAAGTAATTCAACGTCGCCTTGAGGTCTATGCCGATCAGACTGCGCCAATTGTTGGGTTTTATCGAAACGAAGGTCTGCTTCGAACAATCTCCGCATTAGGTAGCGTTGATGAAGTTGCAGGTCGAGCGATTTCAGCGCTTAGTAAGTAAAACCAAGTAGAGAAATCACGATGAAAAGTTCAAACATTCAAATAAAGAACCTTGACGAACTCAAGGTGATGCGAAGAGCGGGGTTGCTGGTTCGCGAAACTTTGGAACTTGTTCGCGAGAATATCAAAGCAGGAATTACGACCAGCGCACTCGATGCGATCGCGGAAGCAAACATTCGTCGCGGTGGTGGCACGCCGAATTTCAAGGGATATCACGGTTATCCGGCAACTATTTGTGTATCGATTAATGAAGAGATTGTGCATGGCATTCCAGGCGATCGCATGATCATGCCAGGTGATGTGGTCTCAGTTGATTGTGGTGCGATCATTGATGGTTGGCACGGCGATGCTGCGTTTTCAGTTGTTGTTGATCCAATTGATGAGGCTGATCAAACAATGCTCAATGTCTGTGAACAATCAATGTGGCAGGGAATCGCAGCTGGCAAATGTGGCGGCAAGTTAACCGATATCTCACACGCAATTGAGAATTACATAATCTCTCAAGGGCAACAAAGAAATATGAAGTATGGAATTCTCCGTGAATATGGTGGACATGGAATCGGCACTGCCATGCATATGGAACCGCATGTTCTTAATTATGGTCGAGCCGGTATGGGACCAGACCTCGTAGTAGGAATGGCGCTTGCAATCGAACCGATGATTACTCGTGGCAGTGAAAAAACAAAAGTGCTGAGCGATGACTGGACAGTCGTCACTACCGATAAATCTCGAGGGGCACATTTTGAAAATACTTTTGCCATCATGCCGGATGAGAAACCATTTGTGATGACAGCCCTTGATGGTGGTCGCGCTGAACTTGGAGCGCTCGGTATAGAAATATCATCACTTCTCGCGTAGTTTCACGGTAAAAATCAGCAATTCGGTTTTCATCTTATCTGTGCGAAAATTTGCATATGAATACCCCCGGTTCATTGATGGCAGCAGAAATCAATGAAATTCCAAGAGTATTTCAAGCGATAGCTGATCATTCAGCTGAGTACACGAAGCTCATCACCGAACTCAATCTTTCAACATTTGATTCAGTAATTCTTGTTGCGCGCGGCACGTCAGATAATGCGGCGCTCTATTTGAAATATTTGATTGAGACCATGGTGGGAATTCCAGTCGGGCTTGCTTCGCCTTCTGTTGTCACGATTTATGGCGCAACATTAAAGTTTAAAAACTGTCTGGTTATTGCATTAAGTCAGAGCGGACAATCGCCAGATTTAATCGCTTATGCGACGGCAGCAAAAGCTGGCGGTGCAAAGGTTTTAGCGCTAACGAACTCGCCAGAAAGTCCACTTGCGCACGTTGCCGATTGTCATCTCTACCTTTTGGCCGGTGAAGAGAGAGCGGTGGCAGCGACAAAGAGTTACTCCGCACAACTCTTACTCTCACTCGTCGTAGCAAGTGCGTGGAGTAAGAGCGCAATTGATTTTGGGGCGCTCATTGCCGAAACAACGAAGAATGTTCAACGTGGTGAGCAGATAAAGAAGATTGCTGATGCATTTGATCATGCTCCGGGAGTTACGACCCTTGGTCGTGGTTTTGCTTATTGCAACGCGCATGAAGCAGCGCTGAAAATCAAAGAGACGCTCAAAGCTCCGGTCTCTTCATTTTCAAGCGCTGATTATCTGCATGGCCCCATTTCATCGTTGAAAGAGAGTTCGCGCGTTATTTTTATTGCACCTGCTGGCGCTGCCTTGGAAGGCATGTCTGCATCGGTGAACCGAATCCGGGAGTTGACGCCACATATTTATTGGATTGGTGGCGGGGCAGAGCCCAGTGCTAACGAGATTTCACTTGGAGGAAGTAACCTTCCGGAAAAGTTAGCAGTGATTGCAGATAGCGTGATTCTCCAACAATTTGCACTCTACTTAGCGCTCAAAAACGGCTTGAATCCGGATGCACCGATTGGTCTCTTGAAAGTTACAAAAACCACCTGATGTTGCTCCAATCTGGCTCGTATTCGACATCAGAAGCGTTAATAAATAGCGAATGGGTTCCGGGAGGAATTCACGTGAACGATTCACTTCTTACTTCTTATGGTGAGAGAAATATCGGCGAGAAAAATATTGATGGAATTGCAATCCCTGGATTTATTGATCTGCAAGTTAACGGACATGGTGGAATGGATTTATTGGCAGCGCAGAGCGTTGCCGATATCAAGAAAGTTTCTCGATCGTTATATGCACACGGTGTGATCGGCTATCTGCCGACGTTGATTACGGGGCCAATAGCAGAGACGTTGCGAGTCATCGCATTAATTGAATCTGCAAAACGTGAATATGAACCAGGTGAAGCGAAAATTCTTGGTATTCATCTTGAAGGTCCATTTATCTCACCGTTAAAACCCGGTGTTCATCCGCTGGAATATTTTAGAGATCCAAATAATGAATTGATGGGAGAGTATTTACGTGCGGGAACAATTACTTTAGTAACGCTTGCGCCAGAACTTCCTGGTGCAATTGACCTCATTAAATATTTGACTTCAATGGGAGTGGTGGTATCACTCGGTCATTCAAATGCAACTGCAGCAGAAGCACATGCTGGCTTTGACGCCGGAGCGAAGACGGTGACTCATCTGTGGAATGGCATGCCGGCAATGACAAAACGTGATCCAGGATTGGTCGGAGTAGCGCTAGAGCGTGATGATGTCGCCATTCAAATCATCGTTGATTCAGTACATGTTGCACCAGAAATTATTGCGATGTCATTGCAGCAGACTCACGACCGATTTATCGTCACTAATGATTCCGTTGCGCCCGCAGGATTAGGAAGCGGTAAATTCCCATTCGGCACATTTACGGTTGAAGTTCGAAATGGTGTAGCAGTACGCGATGATGGCGTCATTGCTGGCGGAGTTGAAGTGTTAAGTAATTCGCTCAATCAAATTCGTTCATATGGGATTTCGCGCGACGCATGCATTGCCAGCATGACGGCTCGGCCGGCGGCGCTCATTGGTCAGGGTTATGCCGGACTACTCGATTTAGGTACACCGGTCCAGATAATCCCCGCGTAGCGAGAGCCCGGTTTTGACGGATTTCCCTTATTTAGCCCCCTGACATAAAATCGCCCTCTGCCCAAATGGGCTCGACAAAGAGCAATCGACTTCCGAGAAATCGGGCGTTGAAGAATGCGTAGGGAATAGCTTGGCTAAAAAAGACGGCGCCATCGAAATAGAAGGCACTGTTGCTGAAGCGTTACCAAATGCAATGTTCCGAGTGGAGCTGACTAATGGACACGTTGTACTAGCGCACATCAGCGGCAAGATGCGACAGAACTACATTCGCATCCTTCCAGCAGATCGTGTGATTGTAGAACTTAGTCCATATGACTTAACCAGAGGGCGAATTATCTATCGTTATAAGTAGTACAAGAGTGAAGCGAGGATGTTGTGAAAGTTAAACCAAGCGTGAAGAAGATTTGCGACAAGTGCAAAGT
>CAXBQM010000085.1:0-4321 GCA_963978235.1 uncultured bacterium
TCTTTCGCTTCATCGGTATCGGTATAGAGATCAAGAACATCGAATGCGAGCGATTGCAATCCACCAATGTGTTCTGAATCGGCATTAAAGGAATGTTTGAGAGTTTTGAGTGCAGTGGGGGAAAGATGTGAAATTTTTCCAGCCCAATCACGCGCAGCGTTCATTAAATCTTGTGGTGCAACAACTTTATTTACCAAGCCCCAGCGCTCCGCTGTTGCAGCATCGTATTGCTCACAGAGAAACCAGATTTCGCGTGCACGTTTTTCACCAACAACACGAGCAAGATATGCAGTTCCAAAACCGGCATCAAACGAACCAACACGTGGCCCAACCTGACCAAACTTTGCGGTTTCTGAAGCGATCGATAAATCGCAGAGAACGTGAAGGACATGGCCACCACCAATTGCAAAACCATTGACCGCCGCAATCACTGGTTTAGGAACAGCACGAATAAGTTTGTGTAGAGATTCAATTTCAAACATTCCGGTTTCAGTTTCGCCATATCCGCCAGTTGTAGCGCGCTCTTTTTGATCGCCGCCAGAGCAGAAGGCTTTCTCACCGGCACCAGTCAGAATGATTGCGCCTACCGAATTGTCTACCCATGCATATTTAAATGCGGCAAGGAGTTCATCGACAGTACGTCCGCGAAGCGCGTTATAGCGATCAGGTCGATTGATAGTAATTGTTGCGATGGAATCAGAGACGTCATATGTCACATCAGTAAATTCGTTGACCTTAATCATGCGATGACTTTACCTTTCACTTATCGTTCGATAACAATGGCAATACCTAATCCAACGCCGATACATGCAGCGACAACGCCTAATCCACCGCCACGACGGCCCAACTCCCGTGCGCAATCAACGACTACTCGTGAAGCTGATGCCCCTACCGGATGGCCAATCGCAATCGAGCCACCGTTGACATTGACCTTTTCTGGGTCGATTTCGGGAAGTTCATGGAGCACAGTGAGCACCATGGAAGCGAATGCTTCATTGATCTCCCATACATCAATATCTGAAATTTTCTTATCAACTTTCTTAAGCACTTTATTGATTGCAATAACCGGAGCGCGAGAAAACTCGTTGGGATCGGTAGCAACAACTTGAGTAGCAACAATTCTTCCTAGTCCAGGTAAACCAAGTTCAGCAAGATGAGTCTCATTGGTGAGCAACATGGCAACTGCGCCGTCATTGATTGGTGATGAATTTCCGGCAGTACCTTCGCCACCGTCAGAGAAAGCAGAAGGAAGAGCGGCTAATTTTTCCATTGATGTATCGCGCCGAATTGATTCATCAACTGTGAGGCCATGAAACGGTACGACAAAGCCCTCATGAATTTTCTTATCCCATGCTGCGGCTGCACGTTGATGTGAGCGAAGCGACCATTCATCCATCGCTTGACGCGAAATTTTGTATCGCTGTGCAACTTCTTCACTACAACGACCTAACGATTGCGTCCATGCGCTATCAAATTTTGGATTCACCATGCGCCAACCAACCGTCGATTGATGCCACTCTTTACCATCGAGAGTTTCTGGTTTCTTTTTGCTATCGCGTTGCACTATCCACGGTGCGCGCGACATTGCTTCGACGCCACCAGCAATGACATATTCATAATCGCCAATTCGAAGCGCGCGAGCTGCTTGCACAATCGCTTCACCGCCAGAACCACAGAGACGATTAATAGTGACGCCTGGAACTGAAACGGGTAAACCAGCGAGTAGCGCACCCATTCGCGCTACGTTGCGATTATCTTCGCCAGCGCCATTTGAATCACCCATCACAACATCATCAATAAGTTCAGGATTGAGTTGTGGAATTTTTTTCATCAGTTCTTTTATCGTGAAACCTAATAAATCATCGGGGCGAACCGTTGAAAGTGTGCCGAAATACGCACCAAATGGGGTGCGGACCGCCTCAGCGATTATCGCTTTGCGCTCATGCATGTAGGTATTATGACAGCATGCGAGAGAGTTTCTGATGGCAGAAAAACAGCTTCGGATACTTATAACTGGCGCAGGTAGAGGAATTGGTCGTGCCATTGTCGATCAACTCAAGAAAGATCCACTTCAACACAAAATTGCCGTTACTGCTCGCACTGAATCTGAATTAACAGCAGCGGTTGCAGGTGCCACCGGTGAAACTCTTGTGATTCCTGCGGATGCAACGGATGCAGCTGTTCCACAAAAAATAATTGACACGGTAATTTCGCAATGGGGCGGAATCGACGCTATTTTCCTCAACGCTGGTGAAGCGCAAGTACTCCCAATCGAACAGACAACTGATGAAGTGTGGAACCACATTCTCAATCTCAACACGACTGCGCCGATGCGATTCTTACGATCTGCCACGCCACAGATGAAAGAACAGAAATTTGGACGCGTAATAGTTATTGCTTCAATTGCAGGTTTGATGGGCGAGGGGTTTGTCACTGCCTACACTGCATCAAAACATGCCGTTATCGGTTTAGTTCGTTCAGCGGCAGTTGAGCTACAGAAATATGGGATTACAGTCAATGCGCTCTGTCCTGGCTATGTCGATACTCCAATGTTGACCAAGGGACTTGAAGTCTCTGCGCAACGCACCGGAAAAACCATTGATGAACTTCGCCAAGTTCTCGCTGCGAAACAACCCGGTGGTCGTTTACTTTCCGCAGAGGAAGTGGCTGATGCTGCTCTATCTTTTATTGGTTCGGATGAAACCGGACAAGCCCTCTGGCTTGATGCGGCTACGAAGAAGTTTTATTAATCACGGGAATTAATTAAAGGAGAATGTATGTTTGAGCGAATCAATCCAGAATCGATGGCTGCGCCGATTGGTTTCTCTCATGCCGTGAAAGCAGAAGGCACCGTGGTTTATCTCGCTGGCCAGACTGCGCTCAATAAAGATGGCGTGATTGTTGGTAATGGCATTGTTGAGCAATTTGAAAAAGCGTTAACCAATCTCCTTACAGCGCTCGCACACGCTGGTGGAAAACCATCACAGATTGCCAAATTAACGATATTTTCAACTGACCCTCAGAACTATCGAGATAACGCTCGTGAATTAGGAAAAGTTTGGCAACGACTTGTTGGTCGCGATTATCCAGCGATGACACTTGTTGGAGTCACTCGGCTTTGGGATATCGAAGCGCTCGTTGAAATTGAAGGAATTGCTGTTCTTTAATGGAATTACTACAAAGATGATTTCAGAAATTTCATGAACGCTATAGCAAACCTTTGGTCTGCGCGATCCGTTGCAGTCATTGGCGCAACCGAACGAGTTGGCGCAATGGGGCGCTTACCTATTCAATATTTACAGCAACATGGCTATTCCGGTGAGATTTTTCCAGTCAATCCAAAAGGTGGAACGATTCTCGGATTGCCTGTCTACTCATCAATTTCAGAAATTAAGAAGCCAATTGATCTTGCGCTCATCATGGTGCCGGCGACTTCGGTACGTGACGCAGTAACCGAGTGTGCAGCACATGGCGTACCGATTGTGACGGTGATGGCATCAGGTTTTGCCGAATCCGATGAAGCAGGTGCGCGCGCTCAAGCAGAGTTGGTAGCGATCGCTAAGAAATCTGGCATGAGATTAGTAGGACCAAATTGCATTGGCTCAGTAGGTGGCCGGGCTCATTTAACGGCAACATTTACGCCAGTATTTTCGTCAGCAGCAACCTCGCTCGCAGCAGGCTCTATTGCGCTAGTAAGTCAATCTGGTGCGTTGGGATATGGCACCTATTCATTAGGACTTGATCGAGATCTTCCAGTTGGAATTGTTGTAACCACTGGCAATGAAGCAGATGTCACCGCAATTGATGTTGCCGAAGTTGTTGCCGATGAAAGTGAGATCGATGGCTTGCTTATCTATGCCGAAGGTTTGACTGATATCGATCGACTAATACGTATTTGTGCCAAGAAACCAACTGCAATTCTCAAAGCCGGGCGTTCATCTGCTGGTGCAGCGGCGGCAGCTTCACATACCGGTGCGATGGCGACCGGCGATCGAGTAGTTGATGCTGCGATACAGAAATCTGGTGCGGCGCGAGTTAATAGCGTCGAAGAACTTCTTGATGCAGGTGCAGTTTTTACGACTAAACAACGACTTGATGGAAAACGTGTTGCAATCATTACAACATCTGGTGGCAGTGGAATTCTTGGCACAGATGCCTTGGAAGCAAATGGTTTGGAATTAGCGCAATTAGATGCAGCAACAATCGAGACTCTCTCCGGAATTATTCCGGCCTACGGAAATGCAACCAATCCAGTTGATGTCACAGCGGCAGTAATGTCTTCACCAGAACTTTTTGAAAAGTGCGTATCAATACTTGTTAA
>CAXBQM010000086.1:0-4115 GCA_963978235.1 uncultured bacterium
CGCAGAACAAGAAGGAAAGCGCGTTGATATAGAGAGCTATATCGGCAGCGGAACCATTTTTTAATTGGAGAAGAGATGCAATCGCACCCGCAATAAGCGCAAGGAGTGAGAAGGTCGCGGCAGCAAGCGGTGCAGTTCCGTAAGCAGCAAAGAGGCTAACTTGATTTGCGTTTTCAAGTTTCTCTTTCGGAACAATATTGGGGACGGTAGCTTCTTTAGCTGGTGACCAGAAAAGGGTTACTGTCTCGACAAGAATTGAAGCGGTGTAAAGCCAGAAATAGTTACCGGCAATTGGAATTGAAAAATAGAGTGCGAAGCGGAGAATGTCGCAGATAATCATGAGGCGACGGCGATCGAATCGATCTGCGATAACACCAGCGATTGGGCCGAGTATTACTGCGGGGAGAAGTCGAACGATAAAGACACCGGCGATAGCGAAGTTTGCTTTCGCGTAATCTCCGCCAGAGAGTTGCTGGGCTAGCGCTGTTGTGGCGAGGAGACCGAGCCAATCACCAAAAGAAGAGAAAGCCATTGCGCGCCAAAGGCGGCGAAATGATGGAATAGAAAGGACGCTGTTGCGAGTACGGGTGGTGGGTGGCGTGGGGTTAGGAAGTGCCGCTGCCATCATGGTGAAAGCCTAGCCCTTAGGAATTGACTGGAACTTTGGGAAGTCCAGTTGCTGACTTCTTGGCTTTCCGTTTTGCGCCTGAGCCTTTCACGGTTTTTTCGGTAAGAGTGGGGGCAGATTTCTTACTTGACTTCTTTTTCAGACGACTAGGTTTCTTAGATAAACCTTCACTTTCAGCAGCGGATTCCCACGCTCGACGGCCCGCTAGAAGTTCGAGTCCTCGTTCAAGCGTCATCGCTTCGACGGTATCGCCGCGACGGAGGGTTGCATTAGTTTCGCCATCAGTGACATACATGCCAAAGCGACCGTCTTTAAGAATTAGTGGGCGGCTTGTTGCGGGATCAACTCCGAGTTCTTTCAGTGGAGGTTTTGCAACGCCTCTGCGTCTTACTTTTGGTTGTTTGTAAATTTCAATTGCTTCGTCGAGAGTGATGTCGAAGATTTGATTATCACTAGTGAGTGTCCGGGAATCAGTGCCGTGTTTGAGATACGCGCCATAACGACCATTTTGGGCGGTGATATCTACACCTTCATATTGACCTACGACTCGAGGAAGTGAGAGAAGTTTTAGCGCATCATCGAGAGTGATGGTGTCGAGCGACATAGCTGAAAGAAGTGATGCAGTTTTTGGTTTTGGTGCATCTTTCTTCTTGCGTTTTTTCTTCGCGCCTTCTTCAACAACTTCTTCGGGGAATACTTCGGTGACATAAGGACCGAAACGGCCTGATTTTGCAATAACTTGTAATCCAGTTTGTGGATCAACTCCTAATTCGCGCTCGCCGGATGGTGCGGCGAGAAGTTCGATCGCTTTCTGAAGAGTTAGTTCGTCTGGCGCCATTCCTTCGGGAATGTTTGCGAATTTTCTTTCATCCCCTTGGCCTTCTTGAAGGTAAGCGCCGAATCGACCTACTCGGATTTCAATATTCTCGCCCATTTTCATAGTGTTGATTTGCTGTGCGTCGATTGCTCCTAGATCAGCGGCAAGTTCTTGAAGACCTGGAATTCCGTCGTGGCCATAGAAGAATCGAGTAAGCCAATTGACTCGTTCTTCTTCACCGTTAGCGATTCGATCGAGATCTTCTTCCATCGAGGCGGTGAATTCGTAGTCAACGAGCTTGGAAAAGTGCTGTTCGAGAAGGCCAGTGACGGAGAATGCAAGGAATGTGGGAACGAGTGCGCGACCTCGTTTTACTACATATCCGCGGTCTTGGATGGTTTGAATAATCGAAGCAAAGGTTGAAGGACGACCGATCCCAAGCTCTTCAAGTTTCTTAACGAGCGTAGGTTCGGTGTAGCGGGCAGGTGGTTTAGTTTCATGAGATTCGCAGGTGTATTCGGTAACTGTAATTTCTTGACCGATGTTCATTGCAGGTAAACGTTTATCGGTTTCTTCTTCGTTCTTTTCATCAGTTATTTCTTCATAGGCTGCAAGAAATCCTGGGAAAGTTACAACGGAGCCGTTGGCACGAAATGTTGCAGCATTGCCATCCTTGGTTGTTACATCGAAATCAACTCGGGCCTGCATCTTCTTGGCATCAGCCATTTGGGAGGCAACAGTTCGTTTCCAAATTAAATCGTAGAGTGAGAATTCATCTCGGGATAGTTCGGGGGCAAGTTCGCCTGGAGTTTTGAAAGTGTCACCTGCGGGGCGAATAGCTTCGTGCGCTTCTTGTGCGTTTTTAGTTTTTCCTTCATACACTCGTGGTGATTCCGCGACGTGATCTGCTCCGTAGAGTGATTTGGCAGCGTTGCGTGCAGCGTTGATTGCTGATTGTGAGAGCGTCACCGAATCGGTACGCATGTATGTGATGTAACCATTTTCGTAAAGGCGCTGCGCGATGCGCATCGTGAGTTGCGCTCCCCAGCCAAGTCGTGAACCAGCATCTTGTTGCATCGTTGAGGTAGTAAAGGGTGGCTTAGGACGTTCAGTGCGCGGAGATTCGTCAATTGACTTAACAGTGAGTTTTTGACCTTTGAGTGAATCAGTAAGTGACTTTGCCTGGGTTTCATCGAGAAGAAGAATTCCTGGTAGTGATTTCTCTTTTACTGCGCCGTTTGAATCAAAGTCATTAGTAGCGGCAATTCGTTTTCCGTCGAGGGTCAATAAACGAGCGTTAAATCCTGCTTCGCAGAGGGCGGTTAGGTCCCACCACGTTGAGGAGATAAAGGCCATTCGTTCGCGTTCACGTTCAACGATTAGTCGAGTTGCAACTGATTGCACTCGGCCAGCAGAGATGCGTGGCATGACTTTCTTCCAGAGAACTGGTGAAAGTCGGTAGCCATAAAGTCGATCGAGAACTCGTCGAGTTTCTTGAGCATCAACTAAACGTTGATCAATATCGCGAGTTTCGTTTACCGCTTTAAGGATTGCTTCTTTGGTAATTTCGTTGAAGACCATTCGACGAACAGGAACTTTTGGTCGGAGAATTTCCATTAGATGCCATGCAATGGCTTCACCTTCGCGGTCCTCGTCAGTTGCAAGGATTAACTCTTCGGCATCTTTCAGAAGTTCTTTAAGTTCAGAAACTTTCTGCTTCTTATCTGGATTGACGACATAAAGCGGTGCGAAATCATTTTCAATATCAACGCCTTCACGCGACCAAGGAAATTTCTTTACTTCTTTCGGGATATCAGCAGCGCGTTGTGGGAGATCTCGGATGTGGCCGATGGAAGCCTCGACGACATATTCGTCGCCGAGGTAACCACCAATTTTGCGCGCTTTGGCAGGAGACTCAACAATCACCAGCTTCTTCAGATGTGAAGCCACACTGATCTCCTAGTGATGTTGAGTTGTTAGTTACGCGATGCTTGTTGATTGACGACGAGAACGAACAAGTGCGCCGATAATCACGACAACTGCAAGAAGTGCGATTACGTGGCTAATTGTTTCGTTGGCATCGAGAGTAAATCCAACAATTGCTGGCGTAATTAACAAACCAACAAGGTTCATAACCTTGATGAGTGGGTTAATTGCTGGGCCAGCAGTATCTTTAAATGGATCGCCAACCGTGTCACCAATAACCGTTGCAGCGTGGGCATCAGAGCCTTTGCCGCCGTGGTGACCGTCTTCCACCATCTTCTTCGCGTTATCCCATGCGCCACCTGAGTTAGCGAGGAATACCGCCATGAGAGTTCCAGCTCCGATTGCGCCAGCAAGATAAGAACCGAGTGCGCCAACGCCGAGACCAAAGCCAACAGCGATAGGTGCCATCACAGCAAGAAGTCCTGGTGTTGCAAGTTCACGGAGTGAATCGCGGGTGCAGATATCAACGACTGCTGCGTATTCAGGTTTCTCGGTTCCCTTCATAATTCCAGGATGCTTCTTAAATTGATTTCGAACTTCCATAACAACTGCACCTGCTGCGCGTGATACCGCGTTGATTGCAAGTCCAGAGAAGAGGAATACAACAGAGACACCGATAATCAAACCAACGAGGTTTCGTGGATCTGCGATGTCAAGAATTCCTTGAAGTTGGAGAACTTGATC
>CAXBQM010000087.1:0-3791 GCA_963978235.1 uncultured bacterium
CTTAAATCAGGTGAAATCGTTGGTATTTTTCCGGAGGCGACAATTTCGCAGAGTTTTGAAATTAAAGAGATGAAAAGTGGCGCGGTGCGACTTGCTATGGCATCTGGTGTCCCAATCTTGCCAACCATTGTGTGGGGATCACAACGCATTTGGACAAAGAAAGTTAAACGAGATTTTTCTCGATCCCACATTCCCATTACAGTTGCAATTGGCGAGCCATTCTTAGTCCCACGAGAGAGCAACGTCGATGAAATGGAAGAAGAGCTGCGTCGCCGATTGGAAACGATGCTGGCAAAAGTACAAAGCGAATATCCAGATAACCATCGTGGCCAACGGTGGGCGCCAGCGCGATTAGGTGGCACTGCTCCTACCCTGGCGGAACTTGAGAGTCAGAGAGATAAGAATGTGAATGGTAAAGAATGAGAAAGGCTAATATCCCGACATGGCGCTAGGTAGAAAATCTAAATCTGAAAAATCGACTGATAAATCAGTAGAGAAGAAAGTTCGATTTAAAGAAATTCGTGATGCCTACTCGCTCACGAAGCAACAGAAACCATTGATCTTGCTCTGGTGCGTCCTTGTCTTTATCCCAGTTGAAATCCTCGGTATCGTCATTGGAAGTGCGCTCAACCACCCCATCTACTTTGGCATTCTCAGTATTCCGCTCGCGTTTCTTGCGGCATTCTTCTTCTTCACTCGCATCGCAGGCAGCGCTGCTTATGCATCCATTGAAGGACAGGTTGGCGCTGGTGCCAGCGTTTTGATGGCGATACGTCGCGGTTGGACCGTCACACCTGCAGTAGCAGTAACGCGAAACCAAGATATGGTTCATCGCGCAGTAGGAAGACCAGGAGTTGTCCTCGTCGCAGAAGGTGGCCAGGCGGTACGCGCACTTTTAACTGATGAACGTCGCAAAACCGAGCGCTTTGCACCCGGTGTGCCAGTCCACGAGGTGATCGTAGGAAATTACGACGGCCAAGTTTCAATCCGCAAATTACAGAAACATATGAGGAAATTCCCGAAGAAATTATCGAATAATCAAGTCCGAGAACTTCGTGCTCGTATGAAAGCTGTTGGTGGGTTAAATATTCCAATTCCAAAAGGACCGATGCCTAAAAACTTACGGATGCCAAAACGTTAAGCCATGGCGGTAAAGGACGGAAGTAGAGAGGCGCACTTTCCGCGGATTGAGAAGAGATATGGCGAGCCCATGTCTTACTGGTTTGCTGTGATGAAGAAGATTTCATCAAAGAAATACCCAGAACAGATCGCCTACCTCAAAGAAAATTTCGGATTTTCGCAAGCACATGCAAATGCGTTAGTGATGTATTCACGCGGATCAACATCATCGCGACGATTTGAAAAACCAAGTGATTACTACAAAACGCTCACACCTACTCAAGCGAAAACAGCGCGGTCAATCTTTAAAGTGCTGATGACGAAATATCCTTCCCTCGAATTGGTTATTGCTTGGAATCAACCGATGCTCAAATATGGCGATGCCTATGTCTTCGGTCTTACTGCGACCAAGCGCTATCTACTCATTGCTCCATGGAGCCAAGATGTGCTGAAGAAATTTATGCCGCGCCTGAAAGAACTTGACGTCAATAAGAAGACGATTGCAATACCTTCCGATTGGTCAATCGATGGAAAACTTCTCTGCGATATGGTCAAAGCGAGAATGAAGGAAGTTAAGCCTTAATCACCACGCTCTTGGCGATTCGATCATGCAATCCACGCGACTGACCATCAGTTATTAGCGGTGGAATGACAAGACAGAGCAATACGGTTCGGATAAATACTTGTAACGGTGGCAATGGACCATGGTCGGAAAATCGCACCACCCGGATATGAAATAACCGTTGACCTGCCGACTGACCCGTAAGAGAGGTGAGGAAGGCCACTTCGAGGAAGAAGATGGCAAGGATCCACTCTCCCAATCCGATGATCTGTTGGAATATCAATGCGGCAACCGCCCACGACATCAACCAGTCCGCCATTAAGGCTGAGAATCTCCGCGCCACCTCGTAACCGTATCTCGAAATCGACGAGTACGTCCGACTAGGGAAAAATGAAACATGACTGTAACAAGCCAGTTATTCCCTTTTCACGCGCACGCAATAGCCTTACCCCATCACCAGGCTCAGTGTTGAGCCGAAAAGAACTCATCAAGTAATCAGGAGAAATATGTTTAAGAGTGCATCGGAAGTGCTCGCGTATATCAAGAAAGAGGACGTCAAACTCATCGATGTTCGTTTCATTGATCTACCCGGAATTCAACATCACTTCAACGTTCCCGCCGGCGAATTTTCTGAAGCGGTCTTTACCGATGGATTGATGTTCGACGGTTCATCAATTCGCGGATTCCAATCAATTCATGAATCAGATATGAAGTTGTTACCAGTTCCAGAAACTGCATTCATCGATCCTTTCCGCAAAGAGAAAACATTAGTTATTACATTCAATGTCCATAATCCAATTGATAACACTCCTTACAGTCGCGATCCACGAGGTGTGGTGGCTAAGGCAGTTGAATTCATGCGCTCGACTGGAATTGCAGATACCGCCTTCTTCGCACCTGAAGCTGAGTTCTATATCTTCGATCGCATTCGATTTAAGACTGATATGAATCAAGCATTCCACCACATCGATTCCTATGAAGGTGCGTGGAATACCGGAATTGAATCTGATGCTGATGGCACACCTAACCGCGGATATCGCACTCGCATTAAAGGTGGCTACTTCCCGGTTTCACCAACCGATCAATTTGCAGATCTTCGCGATGAAATCGTGATGAACTTGGAAAAAGTTGGTCTTCATGTAGAACGTTCTCACCACGAAGTGGGAACTGCTGGACAGATGGAGATTAACTATCGCTTTAGCGATGTGCTTAACGCAGGCGACGATGTTATGAAATTTAAGTACGTTGTGAAGAACACTGCATGGCAAGCCGGTAAAACTGCAACCTTTATGCCTAAACCACTCTTCGGCGATAACGGTTCCGGTATGCACTGCCATCAATCGCTCTGGAAAGATGGAAAGCCACTCTTCTACGGAGATGGTTATGCCGATCTCTCCGATACCGCTCGTTGGTATATCGGTGGTTTGTTAAAGCATGCGCCATCGCTGCTTGCATTTACCAACCCAACAGTGAACTCGTATAAGCGCTTAGTGCCTGGATACGAAGCGCCAGTAAATCTCGCATACTCTGCACGTAATCGCTCTGCATGTATTCGAATTCCGATTACTGGTTCCAATCCAAAAGCAAAACGCATTGAGTTCCGTTGCCCAGATCCATCTTCGAATCCATATCTCGCATTCGCTGCGATGCTTATGGCCGGACTTGATGGCATCATGAACAAGATTGAGCCACCGAAGCCCGTTGATAAAGATATTTATGAACTATCTGGAGAGGAAGCAAAGGCAATCCCACAAGTACCAGGATCACTTGATGCAGTTCTCAATAATCTCGAGCGCG
The DNA here is from genome assembly GCA_963978235.1 of uncultured bacterium. Taxonomy (GTDB): domain Bacteria; phylum Actinomycetota; class Actinomycetes; order Nanopelagicales; family Nanopelagicaceae; genus UBA7398. The sequence continues at coordinate 3,479 of CAXBQM010000087.1, forward strand.
ATCATGAATTCCTTACTCGCGGTGGCGTCTTCGCCAAAGATCTCATTGAAACCTGGATCTCTTGGAAGCGTAAAGAAGAAGTTGACTATGTTCGACTTCGTCCACATCCAGCAGAGTTTGAGTTGTACTACGACATTTAATATTTTGTAGTGGTGTAACTCTTCCAAATAGTTTCACAACGAGGTCCCATCAAGAAATTGGTGGGGCCTCGGTTATTTTTCATCCCTTACTTTTTGAGGCGTTTACTCTCATTAGTGACAACGAGCAAAACCCCCAGCAAGACGATTGCTCCACCCAAGAGATATGAAGCATT
>CAXBQM010000088.1:0-3524 GCA_963978235.1 uncultured bacterium
TTACCATCACGCGAACATATTATTTATCCGCATTCATCAGTTGTTCGTCGACAACGCGCATTTGGATACACCGAAGAGGAACTTCGAGTTCTCATTACACCGATGGCAAGAACTGGTGGTGAGCCTTTGGGATCCATGGGAACGGATACTCCGATTGCTGCGCTCTCCGATAAGCCACGACTTATCTTCGATTATTTTTCGCAACTCTTTGCGCAAGTAACTAATCCACCGCTCGATGCAATCCGGGAAGAATTAGTTACCTCTCTTGGTGGCTCGATTGGACCAGAACACAATTTACTTGATCCAGGACCTGCTTCATGTCGTCAGATTTCGCTGCCATTTCCAGTCATTGATAATGATGAATTAGCAAAAATAATCCACGTTAATGCTGATGGTGATCATCCAGGTTTTGCTGCCCACGTGATTAAAGGTTTATTTCCGATTGCAGGCGGTGGCAGTTCACTCCGTCATCGACTCGAAGAGATTCGCGGGGAAGTTTCGCAAGCAATCGCCGATGGTGCGCGATTAATTGTTCTCTCAGATCGCGATGGCGATGCCGAAAACGCACCTATTCCGTCACTTCTTCTTACCTCGGCGGTTCACCACCATCTGATTCGTGAAAAAACTCGCACCAAAGTTGGACTTATTGTGGAATCTGGTGACGTTCGTGAAGTTCACCATGTTGCGCTCTTAGTTGGTTACGGTGCAGCTGCAGTTAATCCTTACCTTGCCATGGAAAGCGCAGAAGATTTAGTTCTGCAAGGTGTCATTACTGGAATCGCTCCTGAAAAAGCAGTTCGAAACCTGATCAAAGCGCTTGGTAAGGGAGTTTTAAAAGTAATGTCGAAGATGGGAATTTCAACCATCGCTTCTTATACCGGTGCACAAGTTTTTGAAGCAATTGGACTTTCCAAAGAAGTTGTTGATGAATATTTTGTTGGGACCACTTCTCGACTCGGTGGGGTCTCACTTGAAACGATCGCCGAAGAATCTATTCGCCGACATCACGTCGCATATCCACCTGGTGGTGAAGTTCCTGGAAGTAAACGCCTCACAATCGGTGGGGAGTATCAATGGCGTCGCGATGGTGAACCACATCTCTTCAATCCAGAGACTGTTTTCACACTGCAACATTCCACACGCAATAAGCGTTACGACATCTTTAAACGTTACACAAAGAGCGTTGATGATCAGAGTAAGAAATTAATGACGTTACGTGGCCTCTTCGCCTTCAAAGATAACGTGCGGAAACCGATTTCGATTGACGACGTGGAGCCAATTTCAACAATCGTCAAACGATTCTCCACCGGCGCAATGTCGTATGGATCGATCTCGCAAGAAGCGCATGAAACATTGGCAATTGCCATGAATCGACTCGGTGGAAAATCAAATACCGGTGAAGGTGGCGAAGATCCAGAGCGATTTACGCCGATGCCCAATGGCGATTCGAAGCGTTCTGCAATTAAACAAGTAGCAAGTGGTCGCTTTGGTGTGACAAGTGAGTACCTTGTTAATTCCGATGATATTCAAATAAAAATGGCGCAAGGTGCAAAACCTGGCGAAGGCGGACAATTACCGGGAAATAAGGTTTATCCGTGGATTGCAAAAGTACGGCACTCCACTCCTGGCGTTGGCTTAATTTCACCACCACCACATCACGATATTTATTCGATTGAAGATCTGGCACAACTTATCCATGACTTGAAGAATTCAAATAAGAATGCACGCGTTCACGTCAAACTCGTCGCGGAAGTGGGCATTGGAACTGTGGCAGCTGGCGTCAGCAAAGCGCATGCGGATGTCGTTCTCATCTCTGGCCATGATGGTGGCACTGGCGCATCACCATTAACTTCGTTGAAACATGCTGGTGCACCATGGGAATTGGGCTTGGCCGAAACTCAGCAAACACTTCTCTTAAACGGTCTGCGTGATCGCATCGTCGTACAGACTGATGGACAATTGAAGACAGGAAGAGATGTTGTTATCGCAGCGTTGCTTGGTGCAGAGGAGTTTGGCTTTGCGACTGCGCCATTAGTTGTCTCTGGTTGCGTCATGATGCGGGTCTGTCATTTAGATACCTGCCCAGTTGGTGTGGCAACACAAAATCCTGAGTTGAGAGCGCGATTTACTGGAAAACCAGAATTTGTTGAAACATTCTTTGAATATATCGCGGAAGAAGTTCGCGAAATTCTCGCATCATTAGGGTTCCGTTCTCTTGAAGAAGCAATTGGACAGGTGGAAGTACTCGATACCACCGAAGCGATAAATCATTGGAAAGCAAGTGGTTTAGATCTATCACCGCTCTTGACCCTCCCTGATGTGGCTCCTAATGCGCCACGTCGAAATACAACAACACAAGATCATGGTTTAGCTGAAGCTTTAGATAACACATTAATTGCGAAAGCAGCACCGGCTTTAACACATAAGGAAGTCGTGAAATTTGAAAGCACGATTGCGAATCGAAATCGAACCGTTGGAACGATGTTAGGTGCCGAGATCACGCGACGATTCGGTGGTGCTGGGTTACCGCAGAACACTATTGACATCACATTTCGTGGCTCAGCAGGACAATCGCTCGGAGCCTTTATCCCACGAGGCTTAACGCTTCGATTGATTGGAGATACCAACGATTATTTAGGGAAAGGCCTTTCTGGTGGTCGATTAATTCTTCGACCAGATGAGAGCGCCACCTTTGCATCGCATGAAAATGTTATTGCTGGAAACGTTGTGGGATATGGCGCAACGGCAGGTGAGATTTTCATCAGTGGCGTTGTTGGTGAGCGATTCTGTGTTCGAAACTCCGGCGCAACTGCAGTCGTTGAAGGCGTAGGCGATCACGGTTGTGAATACATGACCGGTGGAACTGTTGTAATTCTCGGAAAGACCGGTCGAAATTTAGCCGCTGGTATGTCGGGTGGAATTGCATATGTGCTCGATTTAGAAACGCGAAACGTTAATAGCGAGATGGTAGATATTCTTAAAGTTCCACTTGATCGCGCCGATGAACTTCATACGATCGTCAGCGCTTTTGCCCGCGAGACATCATCGCCAAGCTCAATGTGGAAGCGGTCAAGGGCACCAAGTCCCCCGACTTCGTGAAACGCATGACAGAACTGGGCTACATCATCATTGGCAGCACGCCCGAGCAAATGGCCGAAACGATGCGGCAAGGCACACTGCAAATGCGCGAGATCGTCAAAGCCGCCGGCATACAGCCGGAGTGACGATCGGGACGGGCGCTAACCGGGCAACTTAAGATCGGCTGCAGTAACGTCGCCCATATAAACGTAACCGGTTTCCTCAACGCTGCCGGCGTTGATATAGATGCCGATCACTTCGAGCGGTTCGGTCTTGCTCAGGTTGTAGAGGAAGTGTTCGGTGCCCTTCGGAATATAGTGAAAGTGCCCGCCGCGCACTTCGGCGCGATCGCTGCCCGCACCGGCCAACCCGTGGCCGCGGATCACGTAATAGACCTCATCGCAGTTGTCGTGCCGGTGTTTTTTGTGCACCGCGCCGGGATTAAA
>CAXBQM010000089.1:0-3476 GCA_963978235.1 uncultured bacterium
AAGATCTCGCAAGTGGTACTTCCTCTCGCTCCAGCAAATTGATTCATGGTGGACTTCGATATTTAGAGCAATATGATTTCAAATTAGTCCGAGAAGCTCTGCACGAACGTGAATTGATGGTTAAAACACTTGCCCCACACTTAGTAAAACCGGTTTCGTTTATCTATCCACTTCACGAAAAAGTTAAAGATCGGACTTACATCGGCGCTGGATTAGCGCTTTATGACGCGCTTCGTGGTTTTAAGCGGGCGCTTCCAAATCATAAGCATATGAGTCAGAAAACTATTTCAGAGATTGCCCCATCGTTACGTCTCGATATTGTTACTGGTGGCATTAAATATTTTGATGCGCAAGTAGATGATGCACGACATACCATGATGATTGCACGTACAGCTGCTCGCCATGGCGCACATATCGCAACTCGGGTATCTGCTCGAGAGTTATTACGAGATGGAAAAAGAATTATCGGCGCGAAAGTCCGTTGCGAAGAAACTGGCGAAGAGTTTGACGTTCAAGCAGGTGTAACGGTGATGGCAACTGGCGTCTGGACTGATCCGTTATATGACGCGATGGGACTCAAGCCGGGATATCGCGTGCGCATGAGCAAAGGCGTTCATATTTTGTTACCGAAATCAGCAATCAATTCTGATACGGGAATTATTCTCAAAACTTCGGTCTCGGTTCTCTTTATCATTCCATGGGGCGATCAGTGGCTCTTGGGAACGACAGATACCGACTACACGGGAGATCGCAACGAACCTCTGACCACATCTGATGATGTGAATTACATTATTGATCAAGCCAATCGAGTTTTAGATCCACATATAAAACGAAGTGATGTCATTGGAGTTTTTGCAGGTCTACGTCCACTTGTTTCCGCTGCGCCAGATGCCCCCACGACGCAACTCTCGCGAGAACATATCGTCGATCATCCCGCACCAGGTTTTGTAAGTATTGCTGGTGGAAAGTACACCACCTATCGAGTGATGTCCGAAGATGCAGTGAATGCAGCAGCCCCAGACCTACGAAGAATCGTTCCAGATTCCTGTACCGAAAATTTGCCACTCGTCGGAGCAGAGGGTTATTCGGTATTAATGAATCAAATACCGCTTCTTGCCAAGCAGTTTAATTTGTCGGAGAACGCCATTCTTCACTTGGCTAATCGATATGGATCACTCACTGAAGATTTACTCGAGATAATTTCACAAGATCGTTCCTTAGCAGAAGCAATTTCACCCGAATCACCAATACTCAAAGCAGAAATTATTTATTCTGTAACCCATGAGGGGGCTCGTTCGATTGCAGATGTGCTCTCACGAAGGACTCGTCTTTCGTTTGAGTTGAAAGATAGAGGGCTAAGTATCGTCTCTGAGGTCGCAAACCTCATCTCGCCAATACTTTCTTGGAATGATCAATCACGCAACGATTCAATTGCCGAGTATGAAAATTTGATTCAGCGAGAACTAAGCGAGTTAGAGGCTCACACTAAAGTTTCGGTTAATTCTTAATCTGTTTAGCGCATCCATCAACTGGGGCAACCACTGGTTTTGTTGGTTTAGGTGAGGCGGTAGGTTTAACGCCCTGAGCTAAAGTGAAATTAATTGGTTGTTGCGAAGAAGCATGTGTCTCAGTTTTATCGATGAAAACGATATTTCCACTCCAATCACCAGCCGCAAGCCCATCTATTGCAAGTGTCCACGTTCCGGCTGCATCGCGCGTTGGAGTCTGGGTGAATTTCTTAACTGTCTGATCAGTAGGTTGGAAAACTACGGTTCCGGTAACTACTGGCGTTCCAACAGAACGTATTACCTGCACTCCAATTTCAACTGGCTTATTAGTATCACTTGATTTAATGGAAGTGATCAACATCGACGTTCCTTCATTAATCGGTAGTTGATCACCGACCTGTGGAATCCATTCACCTGCTACAAGTTTTAAGAAATTGGCCGGATCTCCGCGATAGACATTGAGATCTACTCGATTTCCCGGTACGCCATATTTCGGTGCGATGCCACACGATGTGTACTGCCAAATCTGCCAGAGCGACGTGCAGTTTGCAGTACTCCACGAGTGCACAAAACATCCAGAAATTTTTCGACCAGGCTCTGCGATGGGATCGGCTGGATTAATGGCAAATTGCGAAAGCCAGAGCGGATATTGTCGCAACTCTTCACTTCTATTCATCGCTCCTTCAAGAAAAGATGGGTATGAGTAGAGAAACGGTTTTCGTCCAGTTTTTTCAAAGAAAGTTTTGAGCCAAGTCTCTGCCCAAAGAGTTACCGAGGAACGCGTTGCATATTTACTGCATACGCCTCGATAAACTTTTATGCAGTTATTCTCTAGATCGAGCGCATACGTTAAATCTCGTGCGTTAAATCCACCAAGACTTGTTAGTCGCCACACAGCCTTCTGTGCTTCATTCGTAGCATCCCCAATGAGCGCGGCACGATCTGAAGTGTTGGGCAAAACTGCATAGTGATAGAAACCTGTATAAATTCCAGCTGCTTGAGCTGCATTTCTATCCATCACAAGATACTTCTTTGCCAATAGATCAGCATCATCTCGAGAATCAGAACCTTTGATCAAGACGAAGCGAATTCCGGCGGCATATGACTTAGCAAAATCGATAGTGGCATCGTTGGGATGTTGCCATCGACTGATATCCATGCCATGTATACGGCCACCAGGTCCCATCATCGCGATGAGAGACTCTTTATCGGCAGCGCTCAAAGTTGGTGGCTGCTTAATAGTGATGGTCTTGGAAGGCGAATACACCTTTGTTTTACCGATCATGATTAACGCTCGATACGTAACCTGCGCCTCAAGTGCTGTAGCAAGCGCTTCGACCTTCCACGCGCCACTTGATGTTGTATTACCTTTTAATCGCGTATCACTCCATTGGCCGTTGAGTTTTACAAAAATCGAAACCGGTGCGTTCTTCAACGCAGGCTTTATCACGCCATGAAAAGTTACCAATGGTTCGCCGACATTAGGGGTTTGTGAAAGATAGAACGTAGAGGAGTATTTGGCTGCGGAAACTGGTGAAATTGAATATGAAATAAAAGTTAAAACAGAAAGTGCAACCGCGAGAATTCGCTTCATCGTTCAGATACCGTAATTTTTTCTCCCGTTACCTCTTCTATAGATTTCTCAAGTACTGCTCTTAAGTTTGCACTACGTGAAGAGGAGTAATCGTGACCACCTGAAAGCTTCGCCGGATCTGAGAAATCTACGAGAAGTACCCCGTCCTCAAGCGAAACAAGTCGAGCATCGAAGTAAGCCAGCCAGGCTACGCGGTTCGCCCGTTCAACGCGGTCGAGTACTTGATTCCATTCAGACTTGAGCTCCTCAAGTGTTAACGACATTTGCACATAGTAGTAATGAGAGCCGAATTAACTCCTCATTGTTGGTTTGAATGATTGTGGGGCAGGTAGGGCTCGAACCTACGACGACCGGATTATGAGTCCGGGGCTCTA
>CAXBQM010000090.1:0-3311 GCA_963978235.1 uncultured bacterium
TCGCGATCAAGTCCGGCCAAGTGTAATTCTTCGCGAGCAATGAAATCAGCGTCGCGCAATATTTTGAGTCTATTCTCAGTAACTTCACCGATGATACGAATTCCTAAACCAGGACCAGGAAACGGTTGTCGCCACACTATTTCTTCTGGAACTCCTAACTCCAAGCCAACCGCTCGCACTTCGTCTTTAAAGAGTGCGCGAAGTGGTTCGATGAGCTGGAATTTCAAATCTTCTGGCAATCCCCCAACGTTGTGATGGGACTTAATGTTTGCTGTACCTGTTCCGCCGCCAGATTCCACGACATCGGGATACAGCGTTCCTTGCACGAGAAAATCAATTGATTCATGAGATGCAATTTCTCGCGCGGCCGCTTCAAAAGTTCGAATAAATTCTCTACCAATTATTTTCCGTTTACTTTCTGGGTCGGTCACTCCTTCTAACGCGGCGAGGAATTGTGCGCGCGCATCCACCACTTTCAGTGACACACCAGTTGCCGCGACGAAATCTCGTTCGACTTGCTCTGCTTCACCTTTACGAAGCAGGCCATGATCGACGAATACGCAGGTAAGTTGTTTCCCGATTGCTTTCTGAACAATTGCAGCCGCAACTGCTGAATCAACTCCACCGGATAGCCCACATATGGCTCGTTTACTACCAACTAAATTTCTAATACGAACTATTTCGTTTTCGGCAATATTCTCCGAGGTCCACGATGGTACGCACTTCACAACATCGAGTAACCAACGTTCAAGAATAATTTGTCCATGCTCTGAATGAAGAACTTCTGGATGAAATTGAACGCCAGCGATTGTGGCATCGTTGTTTTCAAATGCAGCAATGGGCGTTTGTGCAGTTGCGCCACATGATGTAAATCCTTGTGGTGATTGCACAACGCTATCGCCATGGCTCATCCACACATTAAATTCTTCCGGCAGTGATGAAAAAAGTTTGCTTGAAGTTTTAGCTGTAAAATTTGTGCGACCGAATTCTCGATGTCCGGTCTGGTCCACTTTGCCACCTAAGGCTTGGGCCATTGCTTGAAAGCCATAACAGATTCCAAAAACTGGAATACCTAAATCAAAGAGCGCAGCATCAACTTTCGGTGCACCCTCTTCATACACTGACGACGGTCCACCAGAAAGAATGATGGCTCGTGGTTTTCTGGCAGCAATCTCGGCGACCGAAATACTCGATGGAACAATTTCACTGTAGACGCGAGCTTGTCGAACACGTCGAGCAATTAACTGCGCATATTGCGCACCATAATCAACAACTAAGACGAGCGAGTGCTCAGCCACGGTTGATAACGACTTCTACCCGCTGGAATTCTTTGAGTTCAGAGTAACCACAGGTCGCCATTCCTCGGCGAAGTGCGCCAAAAAGATTCATCGATCCATCTGCGGAGTGAGAAGGTCCAAGCAGAATTTCTTGCAACGTTCCAACAGTTCCGACATGAACTCGTGTACCGCGCGGAAGTTCAGCGTGATGTGCTTCAGAGCCCCAGTGCCAACCACGTCCTGGCGCTTCTTCAGCACGTGCTAATGGTGAACCCATCATCACTGCATCTGCGCCACACGCAATTGCCTTTGCAATGTCGCCACTCTTTCCTACTGAACCATCGGCAATAACATGAACATAACGGCCACCAGATTCATCGAGATATTCACGACGCGCTGCTGCAACTTCAGCAACTGCAGATGCCATCGGTACCGAAATTCCCAATACTTGTCGAGTGGTATGCGCAGCGCCACCACCAAATCCAACTAAAACACCCGCTGCACCTGCGCGCATTAAGTGCATCGCGCCAGATTGTGTTGCGCACCCGCCAACAATCACCGGCACATCTAATTCATAAATAAATTTCTTCAGGTTTAAAGGTTCAGCGCCATTGGAAACATGTTCAGCGCTCACTGTTGTGCCTCGGATAACGAAAATATCTACTCCGGCTTTGATAACCGTTTTATAAAATTCGGCTGTTCGCGCTGGCGATAACGCCGCAGCAACGGTGACGCCAGCTGCACGAATTTCTGCGATTCGCTTTTCAATTAATTCGGGTTTGATGGGTGCGGCATAAATTTCTTGCATTCGCCGGGTCGCTTGTTCATTGGGAATTGATGAAATCTCGCCCAACGGAATAATGGGATTTTCATAACGCGTCCAAAGACCTTCGAGATTGAGTACGCCGACGCCACCCAACTTTCCAATTGCGATCGCAGTATCTGGAGAAACCACCGAATCCATAGGAGCAGCAAGGAGCGGTAATCCGAATTTATATGCGTCAATCTGCCAGGTCGTAGAGACTTCATTCGGTTCACGGGTACGACGCGATGGCACAATAGAAATATCATCGAAGGAATAAGCAGTTCGCGCTCTCTTCCCGGGGGCAATTTCAATATCAGCCATTGTTAGTCCTTAACGATTCCTATTGATTAAGAATTCCGATAGTAGTTCGGCGCATCCGCGACGTGGAGCACATCGTGCGGATGGCTCTCCTGCAACCCTGCAGAAGTAATTTGAATCAATCGCCCATTGCGTTGCAATGAACGAATATCTGGGGCGCCGGCATATCCCATTCCCGAACGAAGTCCGCCAACAAGTTGGTGCACAACCGATGCCACCGAACCGCGATATGCCACTTTTCCTTCAATGCCTTCTGGCACCAATTTATCTTCGGAGAGAACATCATCTTGCATGTAACGATCTTTTGAATATGACTTTTTCTCACCGCGAGATTGCATCGCACCGAGTGATCCCATGCCGCGATATGTTTTATAGCGACGGCCATCAAGTTCTACTAATTCACCAGGTGATTCATCACAACCAGCAAGAAGTGAACCAAGCATCACTGTGTCTGCGCCAGCAACAATCGCTTTGGCAATATCTCCGGAATATTGCAGTCCGCCATCTGCAATCAACGGAATATCTGCTTTCTTACATGCTTTCGCCGCTTCCATAATTGCAGTGATTTGTGGAACTCCTACGCCAGCAACAACTCGCGTTGTGCAGATTGATCCTGGGCCGACTCCAACTTTCACTGCATCTGCGCCAGCATTTATTAGCGCTTGCGCACCGGCTCGGGTTGCAACATTGCCGCCGATTACTTGTTGCGTTGGATACGAATCTTTAATTCGGGAAATTGCATCGAGAACTGCGCGATGGTGGCCATGTGCCGTATCGACGACAACCACATCCACTCCGGCATCGATCAAAGCTTGTGCGCGAGCAAAGCCATCATCGCCAACACCTACTGCTGCACCGACAAGCAGCGCTGCGCCTTTTACTAACTTCACATGTGTTCTCTGCTCATCGAT
>CAXBQM010000091.1:0-3249 GCA_963978235.1 uncultured bacterium
ACTCGCGTTGCTGCCACCTTAACTGGAAAAGGCAGAATTTCTTTTTGGAACACTTTCCCTACTTCAGGAACCGAACAACCATCATTCTCAATCGATAGCAGCGCATCTTCGTGCATCGGAACACCTCGAGGCCTTGTCAGTAATGGCACGGTATTGATGACCGGTGATCACAATGCAAAGTGTGGCGATGAAAAAGGTTTGCATGTCTATACAACTTATCCAACATCATCGTCGGCAAAACCGACTTACATGATTGTTCCACCCGATGCTAACTATGCCTGGCCCATGGGAAGTTTTGATAAGAGTTCCGGAAAGGCTTACCTGCTCTCTCGAACGCTTGAAGAGTATTCAAGTTTCCCGGCTTCAAAACCAACTAGCGTTCAGCTCGCTACCACCACTGAATTCACAGGCGGCGATGGTGGCGATGTTGAAATAGTTAATGGCTATATGTATGTGACTGAGTACAACGGTAATCGAGTATCTGTTTTCAAAGGTATACCTGGCGCAAGTTCCACGCCTGACTTTTATTTGGGTCTCACACCAGGAAACACTTCTACGACAACCGAAAATACTTTGCTCACGAATTATTTAATTACCAATCCCCAAGTTGCAACTCTCGATGGTGCAATGGCGATCAGTAGTGACTTTGATCGAAAAATCTATGTATGGAAAAAGATTCCGGCAACAGATGGCGCGAAACCAGATTTAGTCTGGACAACTCAAAATCAAAATGATCCAAACCCGCTTCTTGCCATGGATTTCCAAGCTGATTCCTCAGACACGGGAAAGCTCGATGGTAAATCAATTTACGCCGTTGCCGGCGAGAAAACCTTTGTTGTCTGGGAGGGAATTCCTACATCAACTTCTGCGGTGCCAATCTTGAATATTAAAGATTCAATCGGAAACGTTACTTTTGATATGCACTTACGAGTGGCGGTAGATGATAAATATTTCTATATTCTTGATACCAACGCGAAAAAGATTTATGTCTGGCTTGGACTTCCTAGTGGAAAGACCGATAGTCCAGATTTCACTATTTCTGCGGAAGCAAATCGAATTCGATCTGATGGTAAATATTTGATTGCAAGCAGCCTTTACACCTCACCTCACATCTTGGTATGGAACGTTTCAACGCTTAAATCTGGCGCTGAACCAACTGGAAAAGTTGGTTACACGATGAATCTTCCACAGGATGCGCTCACTGCAGGTGAAGCCCTTTATGTTGCAGACACAAGTTTCCATCGTGTTCTCTACTGGAGTTCAATCTCAGCCGCAATGAGTGGTGCAGCACCGGACGCATTTGTCGGTACGGGAAGTAGCGCATCTGATGTTCGCCCTGGCCACAGCCAGAGTGAAGTGCGTTGGCCCGCATCGCTTTGGATTGAAAATGGGTACCTCTGGTTAGGCGAGAGAAAATTTGGTCACCGGGTATTGCGTTACGCGTTAAGTTAGTTTGAGGAAACTTTCTTTCGACGACCAACAATCTGTCCGGCAATCACAATAAAGAGGGCAATAAAGAACATCGAACTTCCGATGACGTTTGCTTGCGCCGGGATTCCTCGAGCTGAAGCGGTGTAAACAAATTTCGGGAATGTCGTCACAGTTCCGGAAACAAAGTTTGTAATGATGAAATCATCAAACGAGAGTGAGAACGCCAATAGCGCTGCGCCAGCAATACCTGGCATCACAAGTGGCAGAGTGACTCGGCGGAAGGTTTCGAACTCGTTGGCGTAGAGATCCATTGCAGCTTGTTCTAACCGTGGGTCAAGGCTGGCAATTCGCGCTTTTACTGTGACTACAACGAAAGAAATACAGAACATCACGTGGGCAATAATGGTTGGCCAATATCCCGGGTTGAATTTGATACTTAAAAACATGGCAAGTAGCGATGCGCCAAGAACCACTTCGGGCGTTGCCATCGGCAAGAAAATAACTAAATTTGTTGTGGAGCGACCCTTAAATTTATTCCTGCCAATCGCAAAAGCAATAAGAGTTCCGAGAATTGTTGCTATCAACGTAGCAATCAAGCCGATTTGAATGGAGTTTCCTAGCGCTTTACAGACATCTGGTGCGCCACAAGGGTTCTGCCAATTCTTAAGGGTGAAACCTTTCCAGACTAAATTCGATTTGCCAGCATCGTTAAAGGAAAAACCAAACGTGTAAGCAACCGGAATAAAGAGGTAGGTAAAGCCGAGCACCATATAAATGCGTATGAGATTCTTGCGGAACCAATTGATCATACGAGTTCATCCGTTCCGGCTTTTCGGATGTAAAGCGAGACAAGTATGAGAATTGCTGCCATTAAAGTAAATGAGAGCGCAGCAGCAGTTGGGTAATCAACGATTTTAAAGAAACGAGATTCAATAACGTTACCGAGCATTTTGGTATTGGGATTTCCTAAAATCGCAGCGTTGACATAGTCACCGGCAGCCGGGATAAATGTGAGAAGCGTGCCAGCGACGACCCCTGGCATGGAAAGCGGCACAGTTACTTTTCTAAATGTTGTGATCGGGTTGGCGTATAAATCCCCTGCAGCTTCCAAAGTTCGAGGATCGATTCGTTCCAGCGAGGCATATAGTGGCAGCGTCATAAATGGCAAAAAGTTATAGGTCATACCGGTAACTACAGCGAGCGCACTAGCGGTGAGCGTCGTTTGCGGGCCGATGATGTGTAGCCCTCTTAATACGGCAATAACTGGTCCTTCTTCACCCAAAATCTGTTTCCACGCGATGGTGCGGAGTAAGAATGATGTGAAGAACGGTGCTACTACTAGCACGAGAAGGATGTTCTTCAGTTTGCCAGCGCGGAAAGCAATCCCATATGCAAGCGGATAAGCAATGGCGAGGGCAAGAACTGTTGCAAGAAATGCATAAATAAAAGAGCGCGAAAATTGTTCTTTGTTATCTATGAACGCATCAATGTAATTGCGGAATCGAAGCGTCTGTTCATATTGGCCGATATCGCCATTTGCTTTCTTCGTTTGAGTCGATGTTTGGGCAAGGTTAATTATCGGGAAAATAAAGAAAAAAGTTAGCCAAAGCATTCCGGGAGCAAGTAAGAGATAAGGAAGTAGTGAGCGCTTCTCTTTCAACGCAACGACTTTCGTTGCTGTGGAATGAAGGAATGCCATTGTTACTCTTGATCGATACGTGCGCCAGCTTGCGCATCTTCGGTGCCATCAAGTCCGAAGGTGAAATGTGGCTCCCATGAGAGCGTGACTTTATCGCCCACTTCAATCGTTGGTACGCC
>CAXBQM010000092.1:0-3218 GCA_963978235.1 uncultured bacterium
GCTTATCAGGAATAAGTGAGTGATACACGTGCGCTGCATCTGCATTAGCAACGACGCACGAAGTGGAGAGCACTTCGCCAGAATTGAGTCTGACACCAGTGACGTTTTTTCCATTATGAAGAATTTCTGCCACTGGCGAATGAAGATGAATCGCAACGCCCAATTCTCGACAGCGCGCTTCGAGCGCTGCACTTAACTGACCTATCCCACCTTGGATGTGCCAGGCACCGAATGTCTCTTCAACAAAGGCGATCGTCAGAAGTACGGCGGGAACTTTGCGTGGGTCTGATCCTGTGTATGTGGCATAGCGATCCATAATTTTCTGGATGTGCGGTGATTGCGTGTAGCGACGTGTAACTTTTCGCAAGCTGGTTAACGGTGCAATCGTTTTCATTTTCCTCAATGAAGCTGGCTGTTTCAGCAACGTCATCAACGAACTCAATTCTCGTTCAACGAAATCAGAACGGGATGCTTCCCACATCTGATCTGCACGTTCTATCAATGCGTGATAACTATCGGCAGCATCTTGACCGAGTGAATTCCGAATCGAGTCAACTGTCTTGTTATGCGAAAGGTTCTCGAATTTTACGTTCGCGCCATCTGCAAAGAAATAATCGAAAGAAGGATTTACGGCTTCGAGTTTTAAAACATGTTCAAGTCTTTTTCCAGTTTTTAAAAAGAAATCTTTATATACCGCCGGCAAAGTTAAGAGTGAGGGTCCGGTATCAAAGGCATACCCGTTAATCCATTCCGTTTGGCACTTGCCACCTGTTACGCCACTTGCTTCATGAATTTCGACTTGATGTCCGGCGCGAGCCAATCGTGCGGCAGTGGCCAGACCGCCAATTCCAGCGCCAATCACTATTACGGGAGAGCCCTTTCCAGTGCTCATGGGATCGTTCGATCTCGCCAGGTCAACGTTCCGGTTAATTTGCCGATCCACGACCAGAGAATAAGGAGAATGAGAAGAAAAATAGAGACCGGATGTACAAAAGAAGATTCCCATCGTGATGCGGTGCGCCAGGCGACAATGAAACGCGAGAGAACTCCAGCAAGAACTCCGATCCAACCAATGAGCGAGCCATGAAGTGCAAACCACCACGGTGCGATGGCAGAGCAACTTAAAATTAAAATTGCAAAGAGTGAACCAAGTGGTGAACCAAATGCTCGCCAGAGAGATTTGCGATAACCCAGAATCAAATCGCTACCAGTTTCATACATTCGACACTCTGCGACGGCGCTGCCTTCCATCACGCCACCTCGAAAACCAGCGCGCAAAAGTTCTCGCGCAATCGCGATATCGTCGATGACATCGCCTTTAATACTTTCGTGCCCACCGATAGCGCGGTAGGCGCTCTTTCGAATGATCAGAAACTGACCATTAGCAACGGCCATCGAAGGCACTTTGAGAAATTCTGCTAATCGAAGTGGCACGGTAGCAAACCACGACCACTGGAGCAGCGGTTGAATAAGTACTTCAAGTAAAGAGTGGGCACGTTGTTTTGGGTACGGCGATGCAAAATCCCACCGAAGTCGATTCATCTCCGCAATCGTTGTGGTCACTGCATTTTCGGAGAGACGAACATCGGCATCGATAAAAACTAAGTACTCCTCGTTTGCTAATTCACTTAATTGAAAACATGCGAAGTTCTTGCCCAGCCAACCAGGAGTAAGTTCTTTGCCCGCCACAGTCTTGATGGGATATTTCGATAATTTCTCGGCAGTCTCATCAGTCGAATGATCGTTGAGCACGATCACTTCAAAGCGCTGAAGGCCGATTTGCGCTAATAGCTGCGGAACGATGGCATCGATATTTCTCGATTCATTCCGCACAGGCAAGAGGAGTGAGGCGCTAGCAGAGGTTGATGTGCCCTGCGGGCGGCGGATAGTAAAGGAATTAGTAATAGTGAGAGCTAAAAAGAGAAGTGCAATTCCGGTTGTGAGGAAGTTTGAAAAAGTATTAATCGTTTCGCCCCATGCTAATGGCTACAAAATAGGGGAGAACCAGTGCGGACATAGACAGTCCACTTAAGAACGCAACTCCTGGTCGATCAAAGAAGAAGATATTTCCCACAATGGTTGAAAAAAGTGTCCAGCCAAGAAAAATATTTACCACGTTATTTTGAGTTGCTTTCCGTCGTTCTCTTGGTAACGCGAGGTGCAGAATTGCTACGAGCGCCATGCCAGTGAGTAACCAGCCAAAAGCATTTGAAAGTGGAATGTTGGGTTCAAACGGAACTGCACGTCCCGTGAACTCCCAACGCCATCGATTGGCAGCGACCATTTGTGGATCAAGTGCAAAGTCCCATGTCATTAAAATCAATCCGCCATAAAGAAAAACCCAATGTTGTGTCATCCGCCGAGCGATGATGAGCGCGGGATGAGCCATCATCAACCACGCGAATGGAACAACAAGTGGTACGCCAAAAATTTGATAACCCAATGAAGCATCGTATGTGTAATTTCCAAATGGCCAACCCGTCTTGCTACCAATTGCTTCAAAGACGTAACTAAGTAAGAGCGTAATGGTGAGAAGTCGCCAAAAGTACTTCCAGCCATAAACAAAGAGAGCATGCAGCGCCATCACACCTGCCGACCAATAAACAATGGCGATGGTTACTAATCGAAGGGCTTCGCCAGCAATGAGTGGATAAGAAATCTGCAATCCAATTGCCACGAGTAATACGAGATACATGGAGAGTTCTTTCGGGCGAGTAATAGCGCCACGAGCGCGACGGCGCGGGCGATAATCGCGGATTGCCATAACGCTATTCTGCCTCGGTTAGAGGCGACCAGCACGTTGCAAGACAGCGAATCTGGCGAAGAGTTCTTCGGCGTACCACTTCTCTCGATGGGTTGCTGCGATCGCTGATTGATGCGCACTACCTCGATAGGCAAAGTTCTTTACTGCTTCAGAAGATCGCCATAACGAGAATGTGCCTTGTAATCCGATTGGCGCTTCACCGATTCCAATCGCTCCTATCAACCCTTCCGATTGATGCAAACTTTGAGTAACAGGTGGCACCGAGCGCCAGAAGATAAGGTTTTTTCGCCATTTAATTCGAGCCCGAGTAATGGCAACAACTTCACCGCTCCAATTCTCCTTATGAGAAACCACACCTTCACTGATAAATGGATTCCGCTTCGCCCATTTTCCGTGGACTGAGATCGGTGCCAGCACGGCATGAAATTCTGAATGAGATTTTTTTCGCCATCTC
>CAXBQM010000093.1:0-3130 GCA_963978235.1 uncultured bacterium
TTGTAACTTCGTGCGCCAGCGCTATCTGGATCGAACGAATCGCCGGCTAGATCTCGCCATGTCTCACCGCTGGCTAACGTCGATTTCGCCAACTCTGGAATATGGGAATCGTTCATTGCCGCGATAACTCGAGGATCCGAGCGGAATCGCGCAGCGCGCTCTTTCAAAATTAAATACATCCGCATATTTGCGGTAGCAGATGCCCAGACGCCAGCATCACCATCAGTTCGCACTGGTTTGTAATCAAAATGGCGCGGTCCTTGATAGTTATACCGTTCAAGGAGATCCACTAAAAAGAAAGCGCTCTTTAAATCGCCATGGCCAAAGACGAAATCTTGATCATATTTCGGGCCACGTTGTCCATTGAGATCAATGTGGAAGAGTTTATTTTGGTTGAGCGCTTGCGCTATGCCATGCACAAAATTGAGATTGGCCATCTGTTCGTGGCCAACTTCCGGATTTAACCCAACTAATTCTGGGTGATCAAGTGTGTAGATAAATGCCAAGGCATGACCAATAGTTGGCAAGAAGATATCGCCTCGAGGTTCATTGGGTTTTGGTTCCATCGCGAATTTGATGTCGTACCCATTATCAATCACAAATTGTCCTAAAGTGTTAAATGCTTCGCGATAGCGATCCAGTGCAACAAATGCATCTTTTGAACTCTCTGATTCGGCACCTTCACGACCGCCCCAGCAGACATAGATTTTTGCGCCAAGTTCTACGGCGAGTTCGATATTTCGCATCACTTTTCGAATGGCAAATCTCCGAATATCGCGATCATTACTTGTGAATGCGCCATCTTTGAAGACCGGATGGCTAAAAAGATTTGTTGTAGCCATCGGCACTTTCATGCCAGTTTCAGCAAGTGCTTTCTTGAATCGATCGATATGGCTTCTTCGCTCGGCATCATCTGCATTAAATGGAAAGAGATCATCATCATGGAAAGTCACACCATATGCACCACGTGCCGCTAATTCGTTAACTGTTCGTATTGGATCTAGCGCAGATCGTGTGGGATCTCCGAACGGATCGCGGGCTTGCCAACCTACTGTCCAAAGTCCAAACGTGAATTTATCTTGCGGAGTTGGTTGATATCCAGATTGATGTGAGGTCATTTACGTAGCGTAAAGCAGGAAGTGAAGCCTTACAATTACAGGGTGGCGATATTTAAGAAGAGTGCCTTTAAAAAGAGTACGGCGCGAAAAAAGAGCGTCCAACCTTCTCAAGTGGATTTTGGTGTGACTGGCGCCCCAATTAACACCGCTCACCCGTTCTACTTTGGCTTTCTTGCAACTGCCGGCGCACTGATCTCACTTACGTTGTTACGAGCACTCGCCTCAGCTAGCCAGGTCTTTATTTTGATTGTCATTTCACTCTTTCTTGCACTTGGCATGAATCCAGCAGTCGAAGCGCTACGAAAACGAGGGCTATCAAGAAATTCAGCCGTCGCTACTTTGATTATTTTCTTCTTACTTTTTCTCGGAGCATTTATCGCAGTCGTAGTTCCACCGCTTGTTCATCAAGCAACTTCGTTCGCAGATGCCGCTCCACAACTCATTAACGATCTAAAAAATAATTCAGTTATTCGAGATCTCAATAATCAATTTGGGATCATCGATAATCTTGATTCCAAGGTGAAGGAATTAATAAGTAATGGCCAATTTACGGCCTCTGCTTTTGGCGGAGTTATTGGCGTGGGTCGGACTGTAATCTCTGGCGCCTTTACTGGAATTACCATCTTGATCTTGACCTTGTACTTTGTCACGTCACTCCCGCAAATCATTGAAAAGTCATATCGATTAGTTCCGGCTAGTCGTCGCGAGCGGGTCAGCAAAATAAGCGATGCCATCATCGTACAAGTCGGGGCATTTGTTGGAACTCAAATTACCGTAGCGCTCTTGGCCGGTATTTTTATCTGGCTTATGGGATTAATTGTTGGTCTACCGTTCTCGGCTGGCTTAGGGATGGTTGTTTTTGTCTGTGGTCTCATTCCACTCGTTGGTCATTTCCTTGGAATGGCGATCGTCACGTTGGTTGCGTTAACAAATTCTGTGACAACGGCTGTGATTGCACTGCTCTCTTATGTCATCTACGTTCAAATTGAAAACTATGTGATTACACCTCGATTGATGCGGCGATCACTTTCAATTCCAGGCATTGTGACCATCCTTGCAGCGTTACTTGGTACTTCTCTACTGGGACTTGTTGGTGGCTTACTTGCGGTCCCGATGGCCGCTGCCGGGCTTTTGATTTTACGTGAAGTGGTTTATCCCAATGCGGAGAAGCGTTAAAACTCTTCCGGCAGTGGCAGCGCACTTGGATTAATGATGGTGCAAATTTCGCTCAAAACCCGATAGACAAATGGTTCTCCAACCCAAAGATGTTTAGCACCCGTAACAGCGATAACTTTCGCTGTAGGTAAAGGTGAAAATTTCTCGAAAGCTTCTTTCGGAGCAAGGTACTCATCAAATTCTGGAACGAGCGCAGTTATTGTTCGCGAATCATTTCGCCACCAAAGTAACTCTGCCTCTGATACTCGTTTAAGTGGTGGGCTTAATAAAATCAACCCTTTAATGCGACTATCTTTGCCATGTTTGAGCGCAATTTCGGTGCCAAATGACCAACCAAGTAACCAAACTTTTTCTAAATGAAGTTGCGAGAAACAGAATTCAATTGCAGCTTCCACATCAAAGCGTTCTTTATCGCCACCATCGAAAACTCCTTCACTTCTTCCTTGTTCGCTTGATGTGCCACGAGTATTGAAACGAACGACTGTTATTCCAGCCATTGCCGGTAACCGATTAGCGGCTTTCTTGTAAATGTGGCTATCCATCATTCCGCCATGAGTAGGAAGTGGATGGAGACAGAGAATGGCGCCCGTGGAATCTCCGAGTGGTCGAGCAACTTCGCCAATGAGATTGAGGCCATCAGCGGTGCGAATTGTGATTGGCTCCCTATTAGCCGGCAACACAGTGCTGGGTCGTATTAACTCTGCCACGAAATCAGTTTAGTCTGTTGCCATGGCGCGAAAGAAAAAGACCTCTATTTTGAAAAAGACCTCCCCATTGAAGAAAACCCACACTTTCGAGAGTTTAGATCCTCGAACCGGAAACGTTTTAGCTCGGTA
>CAXBQM010000094.1:0-3051 GCA_963978235.1 uncultured bacterium
ACTTGGCCCCGCCGCGGCAGCGAAGGAGGAGTGCTGTGAGGAGTTCGCTGCGCAACATAGGGAGAGGTTAACGGGTGCGCTAAAGAACTGGCAAATATCGATCAAGTTCAAATGCTGAAACTTGGCGTCGATATTCATTCCATTCTGCGCGCTTATTACGGAGGAAGAATTCAAAGACATCTTCACCTAAAGTCTCGCGTACCAATTGGCTCGCTTCCATTGCCAGGATGGCTTCATGAAGATTAGCGGGCAAGGTCTTAGCTGGTTCAATTTTCTCGAGCGGATACTTCTCTGCAATCCCCTTTAATCCGGCCGCTATTGTGACGGCAAATGCCAGGTAAGGATTACATGCGGAATCCGGTGAACGGAATTCAATACGAGTCGAATGCGGTTTATTGGGTTTATACATTGGTAATCGCACAAGCGCGCTACGGTTGTTATGGCCCCACGAAATAGTAGATGGCGCTTCACCGCCGCCATGTAATCGCTTATACGAATTGACCCATTGATTGGTGATGGCAGTGATCTCCGGCGCGTGACGAAGTATGCCAGCGATAAATGATCGACCGATAGCTGAGAGTTGATACTCAGCACCCTCTTCATAAAATGCATTTCGTTCGCCTTCAAAGAGTGACATATGTGTATGCATGCCCGAACCAGGATGATCCGTAAATGGTTTCGGCATAAACGAAGCATGGAAACCTTGATCGAGCGCAACTTCTTTTATGACATGGCGAAACGTCATGATGTTATCTGCAGTAGTAAGCGCATCCGCATAGCGAAGATCAATCTCTTGTTGCCCTGGTGCGCCTTCGTGATGTGAGAACTCAACGCTTACGCCCATCGCTTCAAGCAGTGTGATCGCTTGGCGACGGAAATCATGTCCAACAACGCTCGGCGTTTGATCGAAGTAACCACCCTGATCAACTGGAATTGGTAACTGACCTTTCTCTGGTGCATTCTTGAAGAGAAAAAATTCAATCTCTGGATGTGTGTAACAGGTGTAGCCCATATCAGCGGCGTTATTGAGCACACGTTTTAAAACATAACGTGGATCAGATGGCGATGGCGATCCATTAGGAAGTGCGATATCGCAGAACATTCTTCCGGCGCCGGGCGCTTCCGTCCGCCACGGCAAAACAGAGAACGTTGATGCATCAGGTCGCGCCACCATATCTGACTCAGTAATTCGAGCGAATCCTTCAATAGCAGAACCGTCAAAACCGATACCTTCATCAAAGGCATTCTCTAATTCAGGAGGTGAGATAGCCACCGATTTAAGAAAGCCCAGAACATCGGTAAACCAGAGTCGAACGAATCGAATATTTCGCTCTTCAATCGTTCGAGTAACGAAGGCTTCTTGCTTACGTACACCATCTGAGGAAGTCATGTCCGCCATCTTGCCAAGGCGATGTTTCAGAAATGTTAAATACTAAAAAACTCAGAAGCATCCATATTCGTTCGCGCTGGTACATCTTTGAGGATGACCGAATTTGCCGAAATCACCGCTCGCTCTCCCACATTGACGTTTCCAATCACGCGGGCACCCGCACCGATTACGACGTGATCTCCAATTGTTGGATGGCGTTTACCGAGGGCAAAGCCACGCGCGCCCAGGGTCACATCGTGATAGATCATCACATCATCACCAATGATGGTGGTCTCACCAATCACCACACCCATTCCATGATCAATGAAAAATCTCCGCCCAATGCGCGCGGCTGGATGAATTTCAATTCCGGTAGCAGATCTGGCCCACTGTGAACCAATGCGCGCAATTAATTTCAGCCCGCGATTCCATAAGAAGTGATTGATGCGATGCGCCCAGAGCGCGTGTACGCCGGGATAAGCCAAGAGAACTTCCCATGCGCTACGCGCTGCCGGGTCACGGGCAAGAGCGGTATGTATATCTTCTCTGATGCGAGTAAACATTATTTATTCTTATCTTTTATTCTTACTGATCCATCAGATCTTGATAGAGAATTGTTGAAAGATAACGTTCACCAAATGAAGGAATGATGACGACGATATTTTTTCCAGCAAATTCCGCACGATGAGCAATTTGTGATGCGCCCCAAAGCGCAGCGCCTGATGAAATTCCTGCCAAAATTCCTTCTTCACTGGCAGCGCGGCGGGCATACTTCACAGCATCTTCGGCGGAGGCATCAAGTACTTCGTTATAAATAGTGGTATCAAGGACCGGCGGAATAAAGTTTGGACCAATTCCCTGAATGGGATGTCCACCTGGTTTGCCACCGTTGAGAATTGGAGATGCGGCCGGTTCCACGGCGAAAATCTTTATCGCCGGATTTTTCTCTCTGAGATATTGTCCAACACCGGTAATCGTTCCGCCGGTTCCAATTCCGGCGACAATGGCATCAACGTTTCCATCGAGATCGCGCCATATTTCAGTACCAGTTGTTTTTCGATGAATCTCCGGACCAGCTTGATTTTCAAATTGGCGAACCAATACCGCTCCGGTTGCGCCGATCTCTTCTGCTTTGGCAACCGCGCCACGCATTCCTTCGGCAGCTGGCGTCAGCACCAATTCCGCGCCGAAGGCACGAAGGAGCGCTCGCCGCTCTTTCGACATTGATTCCGGCATGGTCAGAATAGTTTTATAACCGCGCGCTGCGCCCACCATTGCTAACGCAATTCCGGTATTTCCCGAGGTCGCTTCAACGATGGTTCCACCTGGTTTGAGTTGACCGCTCTTTTCTGCCGCATCAACCATCGCAATTCCCAGACGATCTTTCACGGTACTGGTGGGGTTATAGAACTCGAGCTTGGCATAAACATTGGCTGGCGCACCATCGGTAACTTTGTGAAGTTTTACCAGCGGGGTATTTCCAAATACTTCGGTGATGTTGTTATAGACGTTCATAACTCTCTCTTTCTTACTCTGACGTTATTACTGTGAATATTTTTGAAAGTTGATTTTTAAAATATTGATCAATATTTTTTTCGGGCGTTCGCCCTCAATTGCTTGGAAATTAGCGGTAATGCGCGATGAAAAAAATCAGCAACTAGACGTGGTTGCGCGATGAAAAT
>CAXBQM010000095.1:0-3017 GCA_963978235.1 uncultured bacterium
AGAGGAAACTGAATAATCGGAATGCGGTTTGGGGCTTACGCCTCAAGCCGCATTTCTTTATGATTGGCTAAAGTTTCAGAGAATTTTTAAATTCTTATTGAGGAGCGTGAATGAGTCAGCCGATATTGCAACTGAAGGCAATAAATAAATCATTCGGTCCAGTACACGTTTTGCATAATGTGGACCTGACCGTTGAAAAAGGCAAAGTCACTGCGCTCGTGGGTGATAACGGAGCGGGAAAGAGCACGCTCATCAAATGTATTGCCGGAATCTATACACCTGACTCTGGCGAATTTATTTTTGAAGGAAATACCGTCGATATCAATGGTCCACGCGCTGCCACGTCATTAGGTATTGAAGTGGTCTACCAAGATTTAGCGCTCTGTGACAACCTCGACATTGTTCACAATATGTTTCTTGGTCGAGAGAAGAAGCGAAATAAAGTTCTTAATGAGCATGAGATGGAATCACTTGCTCGCAAGACGCTTGATGGTTTAAGCGTTCGAACCGTTAAATCAATTAGACAGAAAGTTGCATCTCTTTCTGGCGGTCAACGTCAAACTGTTGCCATCGCACGTGCAGTTTTGTGGAATAGCAAAGTAGTAATTCTTGATGAGCCAACTGCGGCGCTTGGAGTTGCGCAGACTGAGCAAGTTCTCAATCTTGTGAAACGTCTCGCTGAAAACGGTCTTGCTGTGATTTTGATTAGCCACAATCTCAACGACGTCTTTCAAGTCGCTGACAATATTGCCGCGCTCCATCTCGGCCGCATGGCTGCCCAGATTGATAAGAATAAGATCGCACCACAACAGGTCATTGAATTAATCACTACTGGAAAATCTGAGAGCGCGGGGGTTAAGTAAATGAGTACTACTCAAGTCTCCGAGGCTGGAACAATTAAACAAGCAGCTCAGGATTACTGGGCTAAAGTTAAAACCGGCGATATTGGACCGCTCGCTGCCATTCTTGGTTTGGTAGTGCTCTGCATTGTTTTCGGCAGTATGTCACCGGTATTTCTCACACAGGGAAATTTTGCAAACTTACTGACGCAGGCTGCCGCCGTAATTGTGATCGCGATGGGATTGGTTTTCGTCTTGCTCATAGGCGAAATTGATCTCTCGGCAGGATATGCATCCGGTGTCTGCTCCGCGGTGCTGGTCATCCTTGTAACAAAGAATGATCAACCGTGGTACTTGGCGCTCACTGCCTCGATCATTGTGGGTTGCGTACTCGGTTATCTCATTGGAATTCTCGTCGCACGTCTTGGGATTCCTTCCTTCGTTGTCACTCTCGCATCATTCTTAGCATTTCAAGGAATCTTGCTACTGCTTGCTGGTGAAGGTGGCACGATTCGGATCGAAGATAAAACTGTGCTTGCCATTGAGAATTCAAATCTTTCGGTTTCGGCGAGTTGGCTCTTCTTTATTGTTGTCTCGGCAATTTACTTTCTTAGTGGCTTAGCCCGAATTAACTCGCGTCGTAAAGCGGGATTGAAAACGGAGTTAAAGAAACTCTGGCTCATCAAAACTCTTGCCCTCATTGGTGCATCGGGATTAGCCGTTTTAACTCTTAATTTGGAGCGCTCTAATAATCCAGATTTAGTAAGTCTGAAAGGTATCCCCTACGTGGTGCCATTGATTCTCGCAATTCTCGTTGTTGGCACATTTGTGCTCGATCGAACTGCATTTGGTCGACATATTTATGCAGTCGGCGGTAATGCCGAAGCTGCGCGACGTGCAGGTATCAACGTTAAACGTATTCGTATTGCCTGTTTCATGATCTGTTCTGGGCTTTCAGCAATTGCTGGTTTGATCTTTGCGTCGCGACAAAATTCAGTTTCGCCCACAACCGGTGGCAGTTCAACGCTTCTTTATGCGGTCGGCGCTGCTGTCATTGGCGGAACATCGCTCTTTGGTGGTAAAGGCAAGATGCGCGATGCGATCCTTGGTGGACTTGTTGTTGCCGTGATTGATAACGGCATGGGACTTCTCGGTTACGCAGCCGGAATTAAATTTATCGTGACCGGACTCGTGCTATTAACTTCAGCTAGCGTTGATGCGATTTCACGAAGAGGCGTGGCTAATTCGTAACTCCCATTAAGTGTTCCATCGCTAATTGATCGAGCGCTTCGTAGTTGTAACTACGTGCGCCAGCGCTATCTGGATCGAATGAATCGCGAGCAAGATCTCGCCATGTCTCACCGTTCGCTAACGTCGATTGTGCCAACTCTGGAATATGGGAATCGTTCATTGCAGCGATGACTCGAGGATCAGATCGGAATTGTGCAGCGCGCTCTTTGAGAATGAGATACATCCTCATATTCGCTGTGGCAGATGCCCATACTCCAGAATCACCATCAGTTCGAACTGGTTTGTAATCAAAGTGACGTGGCCCTTGATAGTTATATCGCTCAAGTAAATCAACCAAGAAGAATGCGCTCTTGAGATCACCGTGACCGAAGACAAAGTCTTGGTCATATTTTGGTCCACGTTGCCCGTTGAGATCGATATGGAAAAGTTTGTTTTGATTAAGCGCTTGTGCAATTCCGTGAACAAAATTGAGGTTTGCCATCTGTTCATGGCCAACCTCTGGATTGAGTCCTACAAGTTCTGGATGATCAAGCGTGTAAATAAACGCTAGCGCATGTCCAATCGTTGGCAAGAAGATATCTCCGCGGGGTTCATTTGGTTTTGGCTCCATTGCAAATTTAATGTCATACCCGTTATCAAGAACGAATTGTCCTAAAGTATTAAATGCTTCGCGGTATCGTTCAAGTGCGACATAAGCGTCTTTCGAACTTTCTGATTCGGCTCCCTCTCGGCCACCCCAGCAGACATATATTTTTGCATCAAGTTCAACTGCTAGTTCAATATTGCGCATAACTTTACGAATCGCAAATCGACGAATATCGCGATCATTGCTTGTAAAAGCACCATCTTTAAATACTGGGTGAGTAAATAAATTTGTTGTTGCCATCGGAACTTTCAATCCAGTTTCAGAAAGTGCTTTCTTAAATC
>CAXBQM010000096.1:0-2871 GCA_963978235.1 uncultured bacterium
ATCTGCAAGATATGTTCCATCAATCTCAGTCGTGCCACTAGGGAGATTTAAAATCACTAAACCTGAGTATCGCCACCCAGCGATTGTTGGCGTAATAACAGAGCGTCCATCTCGCGCTGGAAAAAATCTCATGACAGCAACGCTCGTACTTGGCTTTCGGTGGGCATCGCATCACTGCACATCAGTTGCGATGCAACGTATGCGCCGGCTGCATTTGCAAACTTCACTGTCTCTTCTGGTGTCCACCCTGAGAGCAATCCATGTACTACCGCCGCTCCGAAAGCATCACCAGCACCAAGTCCACATTTAGTTTTTATTCGAAGACCGGGAATTTCCACCATTGAATTGCCATGGGCTACGAGCACTCCGTTTGCGCCACCTTTAACAATCGCAAGCGAAATTCCGAGAGCCAATAACGCCTCTGCATAAGTTTTTGGTGGTAACCCACGATCTAGCCCTGTGGCAACAGCACACTCTTCGAGATTTCCAATTGCGATTGAAGCAGAGCGAAGTGCGGAGTTTATTTCACGATGCGCATCACTTTCTGATTTCCAAAAAACTGGCCGATAATCAAGGTCAAAGATCACATCGCTTGCTCGCTCTTTCAGCAAAGTTTTCACGGTACTGGCAAGTGGCTCGTGCGAAAGAGTTGAACCGGTAAACCAGAAGTACTTGGCGGTTTTCGCTGCGGCTAATAAATCTGAAGTAGCGTGGAGTTGCGTATCAGGTGCATTGAGATCCCGATAGAAAACAAACTCGGGGTTATCTGGATCTTTAATTCCGGCAACAACAATTGGTGTTTTTCCCTCGCCTCGAATAACAAAATCAGTGGCAACTTTAAATTTCGTTAATTCATTCAGAACAAAATTTCCGAGCGCATCGCTTCCTACGCCAGTTGCTACTGCGACGTTGTGTCCGTATCGAGCCGTTCCAATAGCAACATTGGTTGGACTACCACCTACTGATTTTTGAAATCGCTGTGGATCGGCTAATCCGTGGCCTTCATCTTCGCCATAAAGATCTACGCTGATTCGACCAATTGTCAGGAGATCAAGCACGGTGAAATTCTAGTGCGGTAGGGAGCGATGAGTTACGCGTAAATTTCCCTGAACACAATTACTTTGCGACAATTTCGCCCATGGACATGTCCACTTCCTCGCTGATGACGCTCGCCATTGATTGCGGCGGTCTCAACATCAAAGGATCAGTTCTTGATTCTGGTGCGACGTTACATGCCCAACCAGTAACAGTCCCAACACCGTATCCACTCTCACCACAACGATTAATTGAAACTATTGAAAGTATGGCGAACGGCCTTCCGAAATTTGATCGCATCACAGTCGGTATGCCTGGAATGTTGCGGCATGGAGTTGTTGTTCACACACCTCACTACATCAACGCAAACGGTCCACACACTCGCATCGAACCTGAACTCCAAACGTTATGGAAAGGTTTTGATATCCAACATGCGGTGGCAAGTTACTTCGGTAAACCAGCGATTGTTCTCAACGATGCCGAAGTCCATGGCGCTGGTGTTATCAATGGATCTGGGCTTGAAGTCGCAATTACGTTAGGCACCGGACTTGGTTTCTCGATGTTTGATGGCGGAAAACTGGCACCGCACTTTGAAATGTCCATGATGCCGGTTCGTCGCAATACCACCTACGACACTTGGATCGGTGAACGGGAACGACGCCGACTCGGTGACACTTTCTGGTCACGTCGCATTCGATTAATGGTTGATGATTTGCGAAAAGTTTTCCATTGGGATCGCCTCTATATTGGCGGTGGAAATTCTCGCCGAATCCGAACTGAAGTTTTGCAAGTTATTGGCGACGATGTTGTGATTGTGTCGAACACCGCAGGAATTCTCGGTGGCGTTAAAGCGTGGTCATTGAAACAACTCTAGGAATACTCGACTAAAGTTTGAGTATGAGTTTAAATCTTAGTAAGCAATTAGCCGGCGCTCCCATTTCATGGGGAGTATGCGAAGCAAATGGTTGGGGTTTCCAAATGGAACCAGACCGAGTCCTTACTGAGATGCGCGAATGTGGAATCACCGCAACTGAATTAGGACCCGATGGTTACTTGCCACAAAACGCTAAAGAGTTAGCAAAGAAACTTGATGAATACGAACTTTCGTTATGTGGCGCATTTGTTCCGATTGTTTTACATAAACCAGATCAATTAAAAGCATCGTACGAACGAGCAAAACGTCAGGCGGATGTGCTGGCAGCTCTCAATGCTGGAAATTTTGTTCTTGCCACACCTGCCGAAGATGGAAACTACGACACCCGCGATCCCATGGATGCACAAGCAAAATCTGTCTTTGCCGAATCCCTTCCGCAGATCGCTGAAATTGCTCAATCATTTGGTCTCCAGATGGTGGTTCATCCCCACGCTGGCACGATGTTTGAAACGCCAGACGACCTTGAATTTCTTCTCAACGAAACCAATGTTGACCTCTGTTTAGACACCGGCCATGTCGTTGTCGGAGGTGGAAAACCGCTCGCTATCGCTGAAAAAGCGGGGCAACGCGTTAAACATGTTCACTTAAAAGATTGTGATGCCAAAGCGGCAGCGCGTATTCGTTCGGGTGCAACTACTTATTCGCAGGAAGTAAAGAATGGCATGTATAAACCACTCGGCAAAGGTGACGCACAAATTGCTGAAGTTATTCGATTTTTAGATTCCATCGACTATTCAGGAAAATTAGTTCTTGAACAAGATGTCATGTTAGGAAGTGCACCATCACAAGGTGGCGGACCCGTCAAAGAGGTACGAGAAAGTATTGATTTCTTAACTTCAGTCGTTAACTCTTTATCGAAGTAGTGGGAGAATATAGAAATGAATATTCACTCACTAGCAATC
>CAXBQM010000097.1:0-2718 GCA_963978235.1 uncultured bacterium
GACGCTCTTCCGATCTCTTTCCAAGAGCGGAGATATATCCGCCTTCACAAAGTGATCAAGAAATCTCAGCGGAAAATAAAGCAGAGATGTCGAATTCGCAGAATGATGCGGTTGCCGCCGCACTTAATTTTCTGGGTTATCAATTAACGAAGTCAGTCGTTCTCAACGGCACGCGCCCAGGTTCAGATGCACAAGGTCGTCTCCTCCCAAATGATGCACTTGTTGAGATTGATGGTGAGCGAATAAATTCGACCACCCAGATTCAATCCATTATTACTCGTCATAGTTTGAATGAACTTCTCAAAGTGGTTGTGAAAAGAAGTGGTAAGAGTGGGGAAATTCAAGAGCTACCTTTCACAATAAAACTCACGCCCAATGAAGTAGGTAAACCTGCTCTTGGCATATATGTACAGAATGCTTATGAGTTTCCATTCACAGTGAAGTTCAATATCAATAAAACCGGCGGACCAAGTGGCGGTCTAGTTTTTGCTTTGGGAATCATCGAAAAACTCACTGCAGAGGATCTTTTGCGGGGGAGAAAAATTGCTGGGACAGGAACTATCGATAGCGAAGGAAACGTCGGACCAATTGGCGGAATTAATGAAAAAATGATTGGCGCGGCAGGTGCTGGTGCAACGATTTTCTTAGCACCGGCCGACAATTGCTCGGAGATTAAGCAAGTACCCAAGAATCTCTTAGTTATCCCCGTTGCTACGCTCAAAGATGCCGTCTCAGCGCTACGCAACACTCGACCTGAATCGATCGCGGGCTGTCGCTAAGGTAGCGCCATGACTTTTGGTAACAGCGGTGGCAATAGCGGTGGTGGCAGCGGAATAGGCGGCAATAACCCATTTAATTTTGGTGGTGAAAATCCGTTTAGAAATCTCCGTCCAGGTGGAAGAAAGTTAGGACCACTACCAATCACGATCATGGTGTTGGTTGCTCTCTCAGTAATCCTGATCTCACTTAGTGGTTTTTACGCAGATCTACTCTGGTTTAGATCGGTGAATTTCACCAAAGTATGGAGCACGCTCTTACTCACCAAAATTCAATTATTTATCGCCTTCGGATTACTTACTTCACTCATTGTTACGCTAAATGTTTTTATCGCCTACAAACGCCGACCTATTTATGTTCCACTTACTGTTGAAGCAGATAACTTAGAACGTTATCGAATTCAATTAGAACCGATTCGTCGCTATGCGCTTTTGGGAATTGGAATCGCGCTCTTCTATTTTGCTGGATCAGCAGGTTCACGGCTTTGGGAGTTATGGCTTCTTTTCCGGAACTCAACGCCTTTTGGCGCTAAGGATCCACAATTCAATCTCGATATTTCATTCTTTGCATTCCGCTTGCCATTTCTCCAAGCCATTGTTGGATGGGCTTCATCGGTAGTCGTTCTGGCATTAATTGCGAGCGCGGTCGTTCATTACTTATACGGTGGAATTCGATTGCAAGTGAAAGATGATCGGACAACGGTTGCTGCCCGAGTACAACTCTCAGTTCTCCTTGGAATTCTGGTCTTAATCAAAGCGGCTGCATATTGGTTAGATCGATATGCGCTAGCGCTGAAAGAAGGAAAGCTCATCACTGGACTTTCCTATACCGATGTAAATGCCGTGCTGCCAGCCAAAGCAATTCTTGCCGGAATCGCAGTCGTCTGCGCCTTGCTCTTCTTCGCCAACATCATTCGCCGCTCGTGGGTATTGCCGGCTGCGGGGGTTGCGCTGTTAGCCGTGTCATCAATACTTATTAGTTCAATTTATCCGAGCCTCATTCAGCAATTCCAAGTTAAGCCAAGTGAATCTTCAAAAGAAGCGCCGTACATTCAACGAAATATCGACGCCACTCGCGATGCATACGGTTTATCAGGCGTTGAAGTGAAGGATTATCAAGCAACGTTGACGACTAATGCTGGTCAATTGGCAAATGATGCGGCAACGATTTCCAATATTCGTCTGATGGATCCCAATGTTCTCTCTGCGACCTTTAGACAATTACAACAAATCAAGCCGTATTACACATTTACCGAATCGCTCGATATTGATCGCTACAAAGTCAATGGCGTATCTCGCGATGCAGTAGTGGCAGTGCGAGAACTTAATATTGCTGGAAACCCACAACGTAATTGGATTAACGACCACTTGGTCTATACGCATGGTTTCGGATTTGTTGGTGCATTTGGTAATTCCGTTGATGCAGATGGCAAACCAAACTTCATCGTTGGCGATATTCCTCCGACAAAAGCGCTCGGTGAATTTCAGCCACGTATTTACTTTGGTGAAAACGTTCCGGATTACTCCATTATCGGCGGTTCAGAATCTGGCGCGAAAGTGGAATTTGATTATCCCGATGATAAGTCGGCAAATGGGCAAGCGAATTACACCTATACCGGCAAAGGTGGCGTGCCCATGGGCTCGCTCTTCACACGACTTCTCTTTGCCATTAAATATCAAGAGCAACGAATAGTTCTTTCAAACCTTATTAACTCGAATTCAAAGATTCTCTTCGAGCGCAATCCACGTGAGCGCGTTGCAAAAGTGGCGCCATGGTTAACGTTAGATGGCGATCCTTATCCGGCAGTTATTGATGGCCGAATTACTTGGATTATTGATGGCTACACAACAAGCAATGGCTATCCATATTCTCGTAAGTCCAGCCTCTCTGGCTCCACTGCAGATGCGCTGACGGCGAATTCAACATCGATTACCGCACAGG
>CAXBQM010000098.1:0-2426 GCA_963978235.1 uncultured bacterium
TAATCGCCATCGCAGATTGCGACATCAATCATTGAGTCACCAACTACTTTGAGCATGAAGAGTTCGCCTTCACCAACAAGTGATGCGGGGAGGGGATAGATATCTTCAACCTGTTGCTCGGCAGTGATAGGTCCACCGGCTGCAATTCGTCCGACGAGTGGAACGTTATGTGTTCGCTCCGGTTTGATTGAACTCTCTTCTCCAGGGAGAAGTACTTCGAGGGCTCGACCACGAGATGGGTCGCGACGGATAAAGCCCTTCTCTTCTAAAGCGATTAATTGGTACTGGACGCTTGAAGGTGAGGAGAGCCCGGCAGCTTCACCGATCTCACGCATCGAGGGTGGGTATCCGTATTCCTCCATCGCGCTCTTGATCGCGATAAGAATCTTGGATTGGCGTGGGGTTAAACCATGTTCATCGGCTGGGCCATCAGGAAGCTCAGTGACCTTTCGAGCAGGTTTGGTGGAACGCTTCTTCGGGGCGGGTTTTTTAGCCATGGCGGTAGGGTAGAACAGATTTTCGAATTAATCAAACAAATGTTCGAAAAAAACTTGCGGGTGTCAGTGGTGGGGTGTACCTTTACTTTTAGAACAAGCGTTCGAATCCCCGGAACGTTTGCAGATCGAAAGGCACGCACCATGGCAACGATGACACTAAACGCAGGATCGATTGGTTCGCAAAACCCTTATAAATCAACGAAATCTCTGCTTACTGCGCGAGGTCGCTTTGTTGCTCGACTTGCTGTTGTTGCTTCGTTTGTTGTTTTGGGAGTGGCTGGTTATTCAGCTGTGGGCTCATCTGAAGTCAGCGCTCCTGCAGCAACCTCGTATGTCGAGATCGTGGTGGTTCCTGGCCAGACTCTGTGGAATATCGCCAGCCAGGCAAGTGGTGGCGTAGATATCCCGGGCATGGTCGATGAGATCGTCAGCCTCAATTCGCTCACTTCGCCGGAAGTAGCCGCAGGTCAGCACATTTACGTGCCTGCGAAGTAGTTTTCTCGCGACACGAAAAATACTTCTCGCGCCTCCACGGAAACCCTCAACTAGGGCTTTATTGTTACCACTAGATATAGGGGTAGGAATCCGCTAGACTTCCATAAGTTGTGGTTTCAATACACCTAAATCGTGGAAATCTCAGGATTGGAAAGGAGACACGCCGATGAACTGTCCGTTCTGCCGACATGATGATTCGCGCGTGATCGACTCCCGTCCAACCGAAGAAGGTACGGCGATCCGTCGCCGTCGAGAGTGCACCCAATGCGGTTCACGGTTCTCAACCCAAGAGACTTCCATCCTCGCAATAATCAAACGAAGTGGCGCTACCGAACCATTTAGTCGCGACAAGGTTATTAACGGCGTACGAAAGGCTTGTCAGGGTCGTCCAGTTAACGATGACGATCTTGCTCTCCTTGCGCAACGCGTTGAAGAGACCCTCCGCGCGACCGGCCAAGCTGAAATCGAAGCTCAAGAAGTTGGATTGGCGATCCTCGCGCCACTCCGCGAACTCGATGAGGTGGCTTACCTCCGATATGCCTCGGTATACCGTAACTTTTCCTCCCTTGATGATTTCGAAGGCGAGATCGCACTTCTCCGCGCAGCGCCTTCAGCACAGCAAGCAAACTCCCCATTGAAGAACTCTCTTCAAAAGATTTAAATAGATTTAAAAATGATTTAAAAAGTTTTGAAATAGCAGTACAAAAAATTAGGTCGCAGTAAACGTTTTAAAACTAAGTAAAAGAAAAAGTTAAAGTAAAAAGAGAAGACGGAGCAAACGAAGATGTCGGACACGGTCATCAACCGCACAAAGGTAAAAGCAGGAAAAGGCCTTACTTTTGAGCGGGTATACACCACTGCAGGATCGCACCCATACGATCAAGTGAATTGGGAGCGCCGCGATGTGGTGCAAACAAATTGGAAAACTGGCGAGGTTGTCTTTGAACAACGCGGCGTTGAATTTCCAGAGTCATGGTCGGTAAACGCTTCGACCATCGTCACGACAAAATATTTCCGTGGCGCAGTTGGCCATGAAAATCGTGAATGGTCACTGAAGCAAGTCATTGATCGTGTAGTGCTTTCTTATGTGAAAGCCGGAAAAGATTATGGATATTTTGCTACACCAGCAGATGCAGAGATCTTCGAACATGAATTGACCTACATGTTGATGCATCAAGTCTTCTCATTTAATTCACCAGTCTGGTTCAACGTTGGTACTGCAGCGCCACAGCAAGTTTCGGCCTGCTTCATCCTCTCCGTCGATGACACCATGGAATCAATCCTTAACTGGTACCGAGAAGAAGGCATGATCTTCAAAGGTGGTTCTGGCGCAGGGCTAAACCTCTCCCGAATCCGCTCCTCAAAAGAGCTATTGAAATCAGGCGGAACTGCATCTGGCCCGGTCTCATTTATGCGTGGCGCTGATGCTTCGGC
>CAXBQM010000099.1:0-2225 GCA_963978235.1 uncultured bacterium
ACTGTTGGATCAATATTCTCAGTAAGCGCCTGCCATCTATTTTTTGGTCTACGTTCAAAGCGAACTTCTCGTTTTGATATAGAAAGCGCGCGCAGCAGAAAAAGTGCGATACTAATGAGAATGAGTGATGAAATAAGTTTGCTCATGTCAGATCAACTTTTCAGATCGACTTTATTGTGGAAACAAGTTTTTTCACCGGTATGGCAAGCTGGTCCATGTTGTTTAACGCTTAGCAATATTGAGTCAGCATCACAATCAAAACGCACAGCGATAATCTCTTGATAATTGCCAGATGTCTCGCCTTTCACCCATAACGAGCCACGGCTTCTGCTCCAATATGTCGCACGCCGGGTTGCCAGGGTTTTTTCGAGCGCTTCCCTATTCATCCACGCCAACATCAAGACTTCTTTGCTCTCAACATCTTGCGCAATGGCTGGGATCAACTGCGTCTCATGAGCGAACGCGTTGAGTAGCTCTTCGCTCAAAAGATTGTTTTCGCCGCTCATCGCACTATTCTCTCGCACCCTTGGCATCTTTCGCTCTGTAGGAACGTTGGTGACATCAGCGCACCACAAATCCTGCGCGTGAAACTTCGCGTTTGACATCCGAAATCGTGAATTTTCCAAAGTGGAAGACGCTTGCAGCAAGAACCGCATCAGCGCCTGCTTTGAGCGCTTCGGGAAAATCCGCGAGTTTTCCAGCGCCACCGCTCGCAATGAGTGGGAGCGAGGTGGCCGCTCGGGCGACTGAAATCATCGCAAGATCAAAGCCATCTTGAGTTCCATCCGCATCTATTGAATTGAGCAAAATTTCACCAGCGCCGCGCTCTTCGGCTTCTTTAATCCATTTCATGGCATCGATTCCGGTGCCTTGACGACCACCATGCGTTGTTACTTCAAATGTACCTTCGATTCGTTTGGCATCGACAGAAAGTACGAGCACTTGAGTACCGAATCGCTCAGCGATTTCACTAATGAGTTCAGGTCTCTTTATCGCCGCGGTATTTACTGAAATCTTATCGGCGCCGGCGCGAAGTAATTGATCAACATCGTTGGTTGAGCGAATGCCACCACCGACAGTTAATGGAATAAAAAGTGTTTCTGCAGTGCGTCGAAGCACATCAAGCATGGTTCCACGTTCTTCTACTGAAGCGGAAATATCGAGAAAAGTAATCTCATCTGCGCCACTTTCGCCATAATATTCTGCGAGCGCAACCGGATCTCCGGCATCGTTTAAATTTTTAAAATTCACACCTTTAACAGCGCGACCTTTATCAACATCAAGACATGGAATTATTCGTACGGCAAGTGTCATGAGAGCACCGCCAATGCTTCCCTCATAGTAAAAGATCCGCCATATAGCGCCTTGCCAATGATCGCGCCTTCAATTCCTTGTTGATGTAATTCGCTTAACGCTTTCACATCATCGAGCTGGGCAATGCCACCACTAGCAATAACTGGTCGAGAAGTACGCGAGATGACTTTTTTCAAAAGTTCAATGTTCGGTCCAGTTAACGTCCCATCTCGTTCGATATCTGTGACGACATAACGGGCACATCCCAAGTGGTCGAAGTGGGAAATCAGATCGTAAATATCGCCGGCTGATTCCGTCCAACCACGAGTGGCCACTTTCTGTCCTCGTACATCGATACTTATTGCAATCTTGTCACCATAACGCGCAATTGCCGTACCTACCCATTCCGGCATTTCAATCGCTGCCGTACCAATATTTACTCGCTCACATCCGGTAGCAAGTGCGCGCTCCAAAGTCTGGTTATCTCGAATACCTCCGGAAAGCTCAATCTTCACGTTCGTCAATTGTGAAAGACGTGAGATCACCTCACTATTGTCACCATGTCCAAATGCCGCATCGAGGTCGACAACATGAAGCCACTCCGCACCATCATCGAGGAATTTTTTAGCAGCAATAATGGGGTCGCCATAATCTGTTGTTTGAGATAACTCACCTTGATAAAGACGGACTGATCGACCAGCTTTCAGATCAATTGCCGGCAAGAGTTGAAAACTCATATCAACGTCGTCCAATTCTTTATGAGTTGTAATCCAGCATCACCACTTTTTTCTGGATGAAATTGCGTTGCCGAAATTAATTGAGATTCGTACGCCGCAACGAACCGTTCACCATAGTTTGAATATGTCACTCCGGTGAGTGAGCCCTCAGTGGCGAGTACTCCATACGAATGAACAAAATAGAATCGTTCGTTT
>CAXBQM010000100.1:0-2168 GCA_963978235.1 uncultured bacterium
AACCGCGCTCGCAGCGTGTGGTGGCGGAGGAAGTGATAGCGCGGCGTCTGATGGCACAGTTCGTTGGGCAAACTGGACGCTTTATTTAGATTACGACTCAGATAAGAAGGTTTATCCAACTCTCGAAGCATTTATCGCATCTTCTGGAATTAATGTTGATTACAAAGAAGATTACAACGATAACGATGAATTCTGGGGCAAAGTACAAGGCCAACTTGGTTTAGGCGAAGATATTGGCTATGACATTGTTGCGCCGACGGATTGGATGGCAGCGCGTTGGATTCGAAATAATTATGCGCAGAAATTCGATGCGGCAAATATGCCTAATAAAGGAAATATTCTTGACGCGCTAGCAAATATTTCTTATGACCCAGGTCGAAATTACTCGATGACTTGGCAATCTGGTTTCGGTGGTTTTGGCTGGAATAAAGCGAAGTTGCC
This sequence comes from uncultured bacterium, assembly GCA_963978235.1. GTDB lineage: Bacteria > Actinomycetota > Actinomycetes > Nanopelagicales > Nanopelagicaceae > UBA7398. Next base: position 442 of record CAXBQM010000100.1, read on the forward strand.
AAAAGGAATTAAAACGCTTGATCAACTCTTTGCAAAAGAAAATAAAGGAAAGATTGAAGTTCTCTCGGAGATGCGCGACACCATCGGCATCATCATGCAATATCAAGGTGTTGATCCTTCGGGACAATTTACTGAAGCCCAATTTATGAATGCGGTTGATTACCTCAAGAAGATGGTCAGCGACGGATTTATTCGTAAAGTTGCAGGAAATGACTACAAGGAAGACCTCATCAATGGCGACGCCGTTGCAGTGATTGGTTGGTCCGGCGATCTCTTCCAGTTGGCTAGCGAAAATGATGGCAAGTTCGACTTTGCTGTTCCCGAGTCAGGCGGCATGCTCTGGTCCGATAATTTATTGATTCCATCAACGTCGAAGAACAAAGCTAACGCTGAGAAAGTTATTAATAACTATTACGACCCAGCAGTGGCTGCTGAAGTTGCGGCATATGTGAATTACATCTGCCCAGTTAAAGGCGCGCAAGCTGAGATGGAGAAGATTGATCCGAATTTAGCGAAGAGTCCATTTATCTTCCCAACCGAAGAGACGCTCAAGCATGTGAAAGTTTTCCGTGGCCTTACTCCTGATGAAGAGACTAAGTACACCGAGGCATTCCAAGCAGCAACCGGTAACTAATGTCAGATGCAATATCGTCGGCGCGCGGCGATCTTCGTCTTTCATCAATTACGAAATCTTTTGCTGATTTCACGGCGGTTGATGATCTCTCTTTAACGATTAAAGCGGGATCTTTTTTCGCACTCCTTGGTCCATCCGGATGCGGAAAAACCACAACGCTACGAATGATTGCTGGGTTAGAAGAACCAACTCAAGGAACAATTTCACTTGGCGAAACTGATATCACTCATTCGCGACCATACGAACGTCCTATTAATACTGTTTTTCAAAACTATGCGCTTTTTCCTCACTTAAGCATCTTTGAAAACGTTGCATTTGGTTTACGTCGTCGCGGAATCAAAGATGTTAAGGAGGCGGTCGATAAAGTATTAAAACTTGTTGAATTGCCACATCTTGCTGAGCGCAAACCAGCCCAACTTTCAGGTGGACAACAACAACGCATTGCGCTGGCTCGAGCGATTGTCAATCGCCCCGCGTTGTTATTGCTTGATGAGCCACTCGGAGCCCTCGATCTCAAACTTCGACGCCAGATGCAGATTGAATTGAAGTGGATTCAAACTGAAGTGGGAATTACTTTCGTTCACGTTACTCATGATCAAGAAGAAGCGATGACCATGGCAGACACCATTGCCGTCATGAATGAAGGCAAAATTGAACAGATGGGATCGCCGGTTGATCTCTATGACTCGCCTGAAACTGCATTTGTCGCTAACTTCTTAGGACAATCAAATTTAATTCGAGGCACTGTTGACTCCCAGAGCGGTGATGAATTAGTTGTCAGTTTGCATGGCCAGAAAGTTGGCTTGAAGAAAGCGAGAAACCATTCCGATTCATCATCAGTCTTAGTAGGAATTCGGCCAGAGAAAATTTCGATTCGTCCCGAAACGACTCAAACATCGGGCAGCGTCATTCAAGGAGGCGTGGTTTCGGATGTTTCCTACATGGGCGTCAGCACACAATATGTTGTCGAGATGCCATGGAAACAAGACATCACAGTCTTTGAACAGAATGATGGCGGCGTACCAACGATTGAAGTGGGCGATAAAGTCACGCTCTCATGGGAGCCACATTTCACCTTCGGACTTGATGGCAC
>CAXBQM010000101.1:0-2081 GCA_963978235.1 uncultured bacterium
AATGCAAGCGCTGCTGGTCCGGCTGGCATTTTTGCGATGCCGTTGAAGAATTTCACTTCCAGTCCCGATTGCGAAAGATCTCGATCTGCGACAAGTGCTACAAGTTTTCCTTCACGAAGACGTTGCGCCAAAGTAGCGGTAACGCGAGCGTTCAGGTCAAGAACTTCCATTCCCATACGAGTTCTATGGTCAAGAAACTTTCGGAAAAGCTTCTCCGGCTTTAAATGCTCTGCGACAGTGACTAAATTAAAACCTTCCGCACAGAAATAGGCGCCGGCGTGATCCCAATTTCCGGCGTGCGGTAGCGAGACGATAAGTCCTTTGCCTGCGCGAAGTGGTCCATAAAATGCTTCACCATTAATAACTTCCACGCCTTGGCGAATCTTTGCGAGATCCCAATCTGAAAATCGAAATGTGTCGAACCAATATCGGAGATAACTTTTCATGCCTTCGGTTGTTACGGCATCAAGCTCGGATGCCGAAAGTTCTGGTAATACTCGACGTAAATTATTTCGTAAGCGAGTGGTTTGCTTTCCGCCGCGACGAGCGAAGTAACCACCCAATCGGGCCGCAAGAGAGTACGCACGTTTCTCCGGCAAGAGCCGGATCAGACGCCAACAGGTTGAATAGAGAAGATAGGTGAAGAAATCGTTCATTAGTAGCGCTCGTGTGAGTTGTGAGATCGAAAGACAATAATGAGCCGTTGCACGACGGTAACAACCGATGCGAACGAGAGTAAGGCCAGTCCAATCACTAACGCGTGTGGCACATTTAAGCCAGCAAACCCTGCGGTAGCCAGAACAATAATTAAACGTTCGGTGCGTTCCGCGAAACCGCCTTCGCATTCAATATCAAGTGATTCGGCTTTTGCTTTGATGTATGAGACGAGAAAACCTGCAACTAACGAGACTGCTAATAACAGTGATTGGATTGATAATTCATCGCTCTTCAGTGTGTAGAGCAACAAGCCGGTAATGATTGCCGCGTCAGAAATGCGATCCATCGTGGCATCAAGTAACGCTCCCCAGCGACTTGGTCCGGTATTCGACAGCCGCGCCATCGTGCCGTCAAAGAGATCGGTAAGAGCAAAGAAACAGATGACCAACGTTCCCCAGAAAAGGTTCCCGTTTGGGTAAAAAATCAACGCCGACGTTGCCACTCCAATAGTTCCTAATACTGTGACCAGGTTCGGTGTGAGACCGATTCGCAACGCGATTCGACAGAGCGGGGTAATCGCGCGCGTGACTGGTGCTTTCAATGGAATCCGCAACATTGGGTACATCGTAGGCTGGGCGCTGTGAGTAGCTCAAATAACAGCGATATCTCGCTACTTTATGTCGGTCAGCCACGCTCAGCGCTAAAAGAATTCTCAGCTCTCCTTAATATCGATGGCGAAATTTTTGATACATCATCCATCGGAAAAACAGCAGATGAAAATTTGATTGATTTTCCGGCATGCGATCTTGCACTTGTTCTCATCAATGCCCAAGAAGGTGTGTCGCAACAATTAGCGCAATGGTGGAGCGCTGCTCGCGAAAAACAAATCCCCCGATTAATTGTTGTGACTGATATTGATAACGGTGAGATTGATTTCGATGACATTGTTCTCATTGCCAATCGAATTCTTGATCCAGTCCTTACTCCCTATCTTGTTCTGCACGGTGAGAACGGTGAGCCGACCGGAATCATTTCGCTCGAAACCCTCGAAACAACGGATTATTCAACGACGCCGCCAACTCGCTCACCTGCGGAAAATGATCTGGTTGAGTTAGTGAACGATTTTCGTACCGAGTTCTTTGCCCATCGCGATGAATTTGGCGAAGCCGGTTTTGCCGATGGTCTGCTCTTTCCAGCAATTCCCTATATTTCAAAATTTGGAATTGGTCGTGCCGAAATCATTTCCTACTTAAATCTCATTACTCCCACGCCTTAGCGAGCGCTTCTCGAGTTGTGGCGAGCAGTTGTGGCAGTACTTTGGTTTGGCCAATGATCGGCATGAAATTCGCATCGCCGGCCCACCGAGGAACAACATGTTGATGGATATGTTCGGCAACGCCAGCACCGGAAATTGCTCCTTGATT
>CAXBQM010000102.1:0-1850 GCA_963978235.1 uncultured bacterium
CATGACATCAAGAAAAAAGGTGGCATGAAAGCCACGCTTGATCTTCTCGTTGAAGTTGCTGGAATAGAACGGATTCAACTCATTCACGCTAATGATTCAATGGATATCTGTGGCTCTTTAAAGGATCGACATCAAAACCTAGGTGACGGCGAAATTGGAACCGAACCTTTCAAAGAACTTCTTGCGCATCCAGCAGTGAAGAACGCGCCTTTGATTCTTGAAACACCTGGAGAGGAACCAGAGCACGGCAAGGAAGTCGCGCTACTGAAAAAGATGCGGGCTGGCGTGAAAAAGTGAACTCCTCACTCCGCATGAAATTAGCGCCACTGGCGCTAGTAGGTGTTGCTGCCGCTTGGGGTTTGGCTTTCGTATTAATGAAAGACTCTCTCACGCAACAACCTGTTAATGACTTTCTTGCAAGTAGGTTTATTGTCGCAACGTTGGCGATGTTGGCGATGCGGCCAACGATCATCAAATATTTCACTAAAGATTTACTACTTCGTGGCGCAGGCGCTGGGTTTTTTCTTGGTATGGGATACATCTTTCAAACCTACGGTCTCAGCCACACCACTGCTGCAATCACGGGTTTTGTCACTGGCCTTTACGTTGTTTTTACTCCGCTTATCGCCGCCGCGCTCCTGAAGAAAAGAATCCCAGCCAAAGCATGGGGCGCTGTTTTCTTGGCGACCATCGGTCTGGCTTTTCTCTCACTCGAAGGTTTTGCAATCAGTTTTGGTGCAGTACTTGTTCTCGTGAGCGCAATTTTCTTTGCAGCTCATATCGTTTCACTTGGTGAGTGGAGCGCCGGGCGAGATGTTTATGCGATGACGATTGTGCAATTAGCAATGTGCGGAATTTTAACCACGATAGGCGCGATTCCAGATGGCATCATGTTGCCGCCTAATTCAGAAGTGTGGTGGGTAGTAATTTTCACAGCGCTATGTGGCACCGCAATTGCATTCGTTATTCAAACGTGGGCACAATCAGTAATGTCGCCAACAACGGTAGCAGTACTCCTCACAACTGAAACAGTCTGGGCGGCATTTTTTGCCGTCGCGGTGGGCGGAGAAAATCTCACACTTCGCATCATTATTGGTGGAATCCTTGTGTTATTTGCTATGTATCAGATCATTATTTTAGATTCCAAAGAATCAGCATAGGATTACCGCATGCCTGAGATTTCACACGATATCGTCGATCTTCGCTCCGATACCGTAACAAAACCATCACAAGAAATGCGGGCAGCGATGGCAGCCGCCGAAGTTGGTGATGATGTTTTCGGAGATGATCCAACGGTAAATTCTCTTGAAGAACGTGTTGCTGAACTCTTCGGAAAAGAAGCCGCGCTCTTTGCGCCAACTGGATCACTGGCAAATCAATTAGGACTTCGAACATTGGTAAAACCAGGTGAAGAACTCATCTGTGATGTTCAAGCGCATGTGGCCCGAGCTGAACTCGGTGCAGCCGCAGTTTTTAGTGGAATTACAACGCGAACTTGGTCTTCGCATCGTGGCGTACTTGATGCAGAAAAAGCATTCGCTATTGCTCACCCCAATGCCGGACCATATTTAGTCTCTACAACAGCGATCGCTGTAGAAAATACTCATAATTTTGGTGGCGGTTCAGTTCAGCCATTAGCGGAGATAAAGAAATTACGAGAACTCTCTGCGCCTCATGGAATATCCATGCATCTTGATGGCGCTCGATTATGGAATGCACATATCAAGCAGGGTTTTACCTTCCCAGAAATTGCCCAATACTTCGACACGATAAGCGTCTGCCTCTCTAAAGGGCTAGGTGCTCCAATTGGCTCAGTATTAATTTCAACGAAAGCCAGAATTGCCGAGTCA
>CAXBQM010000103.1:0-1587 GCA_963978235.1 uncultured bacterium
CCAGGTCGTTGCGCACGATGCCCAAGTAACGCGGCATTCCAACGAATAAATGCGCGAATACGTCGTTCCATCGCTTCATCGCCAGGAAATTGCGGTTCTCGCTCTGGCGGAATGGTGTTGATGTAATCCGTTAAACGAAGCGCCGGAACTGCGAGAGATTTCTCGTGGGAGCGCTTGAGCAATGAGAGCATGATGTAACGGGCTCGAGTTGGACCAGCATGCTTGATGAGGGCATCAAAAGATTGATGCCATTCTGCGGTCTCTTCCGGATTGGTATCGACAAGTTGGTCGATGATGTGATCGGCGATCCCGTCTGATTCACTCACAGCCCTATCTTTGCCTTTTATCGCTCCAGAGTCACATTTGAGCCCAATATTTTGAGAATTACGGCTTGTGGTCTTTATCTCCCTTCTCCATAATTTCCGCAGTGACCACATGCGTGGTTCATGTGAAATGTGGTTCGAGTGAAAGGTAGGAAAAAGTGAGCGCCCCTGTGGGGTCAGTCCAACTGACCACCCGAATGGGAATTGAAAAGGGCCACCTAATTCTTGAGGTTGGTCATGGCAGTGATTGCGATGAAGATATCCGCAGCGCCATCGTTAAAGTTTCTGGCAATGAAATGTTGTCCGGCAAAATAAATGAAGTTGTTGACGCAGTCATCATCTGGTGGCGCGAAGAAGATGGCGATCTCATTGACGAACTCGTTGACGGACTTACATACCTTGTCGAAGGCGGACCGATTTGGTTAATGACGCCAAAAGTCGGTCGCACTGGCCATGTTGAACCAAGCGATATTCAAGATGCCGCTCCAACTGCTGGACTCAGCGTCACCTCAACATTCCCCATTGGCACAAATTGGGGCACTACCCGTTTAGTTGCACGAAAATCCAAGAAGTAATTCACAACAAAAGAAACGAGAAATCATGTCACTCGAAGTCGGCACTAGCGCACCAGATTTTGAATTAAGCGATCAATTTGGACAGAAAGTTTCGCTCTCATCGTTCAAGGGCACAAAAAACGTAGTAGTAACTTTCTATCCCTTCGCATTCACTGGTACATGTACTGGCGAACTCTGCGCACTCCGCGATGACATCTCCGCTTTTCTCAACGACAATGTTCAACTCATCGCAATCTCATGTGATTCACCATTTACACAAAAAGTTTTCGCAGAACGCGAAAATTATCAATTCCCAGTTCTTAGTGATTTCTGGCCACATGGCGCAACTGCAAAAGCGTATGGAGTCTTTGAAGAATCTCGCGGCTGTGCACTTCGTGGCACATTTATTATTGATAAATCAGGTGTCATTCGTTGGTCAGTCGTCAACGGATTAGGCGCAGCACGCGATCTCAACGAGTATAAAAAAGCACTCGGTTCGCTCTAACGTTTTACTAGGCTAGACTTCGTCGTCTCAACCGGGTGGTTAGCTCAGCGGTAGAGCGCCTCGTTTACACCGAGGATGTCGGGGGTTCGAAACCCTCACCGCCCACATAGATCCAATAACTAGTTGATACAAGAAACCATCCAGCGAATGCCAAACTGATCTTGGCATGAACCCCACATTGCTCCCCAAGGCATAGGCGCAAGTG